>PXYR01000066.1 GCA_003023665.1 Bacteroidota bacterium | reverse complement strand
TAATAGAGAAGGACAGGTCAATTAAAACCTGTCCATCTCTGAAAATATAAATTGATTTGGCTTCGAAGTAGCTCGAAATTTAGTTGGCTATAGTGTATACGATTTGGGTTGTCACAGCATTTGCGTTACCATCTGCAATATCCTCCCAAATGTCCGTACCATCACCTGTAACATCTAATTGGTAATTCAATTGGTATCCATCACTTGCGGCTGAACCTGTATAACATGTTCCAATTCCTGTGATGATATCATCTGCCGATGAATTAGTTAAACTAAAAAGTGAAGCATAATCACTTTCAATATCACCTAAATCACCTTTGGCATTAGCTCCAGGAGCTACAACTTGAAGTTTCAAATCTAAACCGTCTCTTAAACCTGACATCTGCAAAGAAATTTTTGTGTTAGCAGCGTCATCATACTGATCCATGTTAGAGATCTTCATGTAAGTGGATGCTGTTTTTTGAGCACTCCCCAAATTGTTACCTGCAACTGTAGGTGCATCCGCAGTAAAGTCAAACGTTAATTTTTCTGTTTCAAGCGCAATACCTGAGTAAGTTGGAATTATGATATCCAACTGTTGAGTTGCCGTAGCAGACAATTGTGCCGAGGCTGAAATTGAAAATCCAATTAAGGCAGCCGTTAATAAAATCTTTTTCATTTTAAAATTTATTTGTTTGTAATGCCATAAAGGTACTTTGTACACTAAGCACAATTCTTAGGTTTATATAAACACTGTGCATGAGTGCTATTAATGTTATTAAAACGGGGTTTACGTTTACTCATAAGTTTTAATCAATGAGTATAATATACTAAATACGTTTTATGGTTTTAAGGCGGTAATATTTCTTGAAAATCCATTTTTACCTGTATTTAGAATATTTTCAGTTTAAATCGTAGTTAAGAAAAATTCTGCTCAAGAGGATTCTTTGAATAAACTGAGTTTTTGCCTTTTCTTTGTCCGTACAAGGAATGTTATGATTAGGTTTTATTTCTAAAATGCATTCTTCTTTTCGTAATTCTATGCTCATTAGAAAGTTTTTATTTTTTGCTCTAGTATTTGTAAGTAGTGCGGTTTTAGGACAGGAAGTCAAAATTATTGCTTCGCAAAACGGCCTGATGAGTTCCAATGTGAATGCCATTGTACAAGATGACTTAGGCTTTGTCTGGTTAGGAACTAAAGATGGCTTGTACCGGTATAATGAAGGTAGGGCCACACGCATAGAGTTTCAGGAAGATCCACAAGGGTCTAATAATATCAAAAGTCTACATGTAACCTCCACCCATAAACTTCTGATAGGATTGAATTTAGGCGGATTGGTAGAGTTTGATTTGCAATATCAGAAGGCCGCTCAAATTCCGCAACTACCTAAAATATCAGAGGATATAACTATAAACTCTATTGTGGAAGATTCGTTTGGTACATTATGGCTCGGCACCCTGTCAAAAGGCATTTGGACCTATTCTGATAGGAGTGAGCAGTGGAAACAACTTACCTATCCTAACCATCCTGAGAATATAGCATCATGTTTTGATTTTGCTCAACAAGGCGATACCATGTGGCTAGCCACAAATGGTGATGAATTGTTGTATTATTTGTATTCAAATGATAGTGTTTTCAGCCTTGAAACCTCCGTGTCGTTTTCTTCATTCAGAAAGTCTGTTGATGTTTATCAGAATAAAGTTGTGTTTGGTGTAGAAAATATCGGAGCGATTGAATTCTATAACAACACTGAATACTTACATTCTTATCCTTGTCGTGATGTAGTTTATTTCCAAGGAAACCTTTGGATATCTACAGATGGTGATGGTATTTGGTCATGGGATGGCTTGGATTATAGGCACTACACAAAAGACAATCCCTATCTAGGGACGGTTACGGATCAATATTACAGTTTCGCTGAAGTGGAAAGTACCTTATGGGTTGGAACCTACAATGGCGGTGCGGCAGTATTTAACGCTTCAAATTCAATTATCCAAAGCATTCCACTTCCGCAACAGTCAAATTTTGGCACTATCCATAGCGCAATAAGCTTTAGTCGAATGAATAATGAGGTGTATGTGGGTTACGATGGCGATGGATTTTACAAATTCCAAAATGATAGACTGCACCCATTTTTGAATCCTTCTCCAAATCAAAAGCATCCAGAGGTAATCACCTCTGTACTGATGGACGATTTGGACAGCAGTGCTTGGTTGGGAACGTATTCCCAAGGATTATGGCACTACAACTCCAAAGGAGATGAATTGGCGCATTACATGCCCTATGAGGAAACAGGTAGAGGGTTATTACATGGCGGAATCTGGTCACTAGAAAAAGGCAAGGGTGATTCCATTTGGATAGGAACATTGGAAGGAATTCAGTTATGGAACGGGACTGAATTTATTAATCCTTTTGAAAAGGCATCAATAGATAGAAACATTATAAATGATATTCACTCATTTGATAATGCTATCTGGATTGCAACCCAGTATAATGGGATTTTACAATTAGACGATACTGTAAAGAGTCAATTGAATTTTGGATTTCCTGTACTCAGCATGCAGGATTTCAATGATTACATATTAGTAGGAACTGAGGGTGGGGGATTACACGTTATTGATAGCTTAAATACCTCCACAGAAATTATACAGGGTGCTCGTTGCAAAACGGTTTATTCCTTTTCAATAATCAACGGAAGATGTTTTGCAGCAACAGATGTAGGGTTGATCGAAATATTGTTTGACAGGAAAGACTGGGGATTTGAAACTATTGCAACTGTTGAGGATTTAGATATTGGTGAGTTTAATAGACAAACTTTATGTCCGGTTGAAGGAGATTTATTAATTGGCGGTACTAAAGGACTATTTCGCTATTACTTGAACAGAGTGCCTACGGAGAACATAGAGGAATTGGTGATTACTAGAATTGTTGTAGAGGACTCCATTCGTTCACATTCTTTTATAGAGAACCTTGATTCAGGTTTTAACTATATAGAACTGGCAGATGACGAGAACACCATCCAGATAGACTTTGAATTAATCTCGCCAGAAAAAGTTTCTCGTTTTCCCATTCAATATACTCTTGACGGGAATAAAGTAAACATGAATGATGTGGATAGATCTTTAGCCTTTAGCAACCTTTCTCCAGGCAAACATGATCTTCGTATCACGCTTTACAATCCTAAAGGAAATGTATTGGATACGAAAGAATTCATTCTTCATAAGAAAGCTATGATTTGGAAGTATGTTGCTTTCCGCTTTTTTGCAGTTGTGATTTTTCTACTTGCTATTGCCACCTCTATTGTTATTAAGATAGAACAGCGTAAGCGTGAAGTTAAAATACAGTTATTAGAAACAGAGCGTAAGCTCCTTGCGGCCAAGGCTTCGGAGGCCAAGGCGTTATTGAGTAAAAGCAACACGGAATTAGAATTTCAATTAATGAAGACTTCTAATCGAATGGAAATCTTGAAAGATTTTAAAGCTCGTTTTGAGGGCATTATTAGGTCTAAGAAGTCTGTTGAAATTGAACCAACATTACGAGAAATACAAAGAGATATTGAGCGTGAATTGAAAAATGAGGTATACTGGGATGGACTTCAGGATAACTATTATAGAATCAATAGTGAATTTGTTACGACGATCAAGACCAAGTTCCCACAATTGACAAAAACAGATTTAGACCTTATCATTTTATTGAATAAAAGTCTTACTTCAAAGGAGATTGCAGCCGTCCTGAACATTACGATTTATGCTGTTCGTAAAAGAAAATATAGAATAAAGAAGAAATTAGACCTGAATCCAGAGGATAGTCTATTTGAATTTCTCAGCTTAATCAATAATTAATTCGTGAGTGTTTGTTCTAACTCTTCAAGAGATTTTCCTTTAGTTTCCGGAACTAGTCTTATTACTAGGATTAAGCCAATTAATGCAAAGATCCCATAGATTAAAAAGGTCAAAGCGCTACCCAGCTGGGATAATTCCCAAGGAAAGATAAACTGAACTCCTGCAGATATAGCGGAATTAACGAATCCAACAAATGAAATGGCTACGCCTCTAATCTTTAATGGGAATAGTTCAGAAAAGAGCACCCACATCACTGGTCCAAGAGACACGGCAAAACATGCAACAAAACCAAGAATACCGGCTAAAATTAAACGTGGGTTCATACTTATGGCGGCGGTTATGAGTTCTCCTTCATAAACTTTTGCTTTCTCCTTGCCAAGGGTTTCTATCAATGCAGTTTTATAGGCTACGTCGTTATTAAAATGGACACCTTTAAATTCAGAAAGTGGTTCCTGCAGTTCTTGGGTAAGCTCAGAAATTGAGTCTTCATTTAAACTGTATGTTGCTGTGCTAAATCCATAAGCCAACAATGACATAAAAAGGACTATACCACCCACTCCAAATGTGAGAAGGGGTTTCCTTCCAATACGGTCAATGAGCGCCATAGCAATTATTGTAAACACCAGGTTGGTGACTCCAACTAAGACGGCTTGAATAAAAGATGCATTTGTACCAATACCGGATTGTTCAAAGATCATGGGTGCATAGAAGAATACGGCATTGATTCCTGTAATTTGTTGCAGTACAGAAACTACGAGACCTATGGTGAGCACCAATCGCATAGCAGGTTTAAATATCTCCAAGTAGGAGATTTTTGCTTGGGTTTCATTTTTTGATAACGACCCTTTAATGGTAGCCAACTCAGTTTTAGCCGTTGGCTCTGAGTTAAATTTCTTTAAGACCTCAAAGGCTTTTTCTTCCTGACCTTTGGTCATAAGCCATCTGGGGCTTTGCGGTACTGAAAATAGACCTATAAAGTAAAGAATGGCAGGTATAGCCTCAACGCCTAACATCCATCTCCAGTTATTTTCTGTAATTCCTAAAGATTGAACCCAAGGGGCTTCAGAAGTGGAAAGTGAAAGGATATAGTAGTTGCTAAAAAAAGCAATCGTAATCCCAATTACTATGTTGAGTTGATTGAAGGAAACTAGCCTGCCACGCGAGCTTGGTGGGGCAATTTCCGCAATATACATTGGGGCAAGAATTAGCGATGCACCTACACCAATGCCGCCTAGCATTCTAAAAAATAAAAAAGCCAAGAAATCGCTCGCAAATGCAGATCCAATAGCGCTAACTGCAAAAACCAGAGCGCAGTATTTCAACATTAATCTTCTGCCGAATCGATCGCTTAGTGGGCCGGAAAACATCATTGCCAATGCTGCTACAATGGTAAGCGAACTAACGGAAAAGCCCAGTTGAATATCGGTTAGCTTAAAATCTATCTGAACGAATTTATTCACCCCAGAAATTACTGAGGCATCAAAGCCCATTAAAAACCCACCTAGGGCAACAATGAGAGCAACACGGGTGGTGAAATTTTTAGTATTCATGTCCGACAATTAGTGATTATTTCGCTTTTCATGTTTGACCCAGTCAACCTCCATCGTCCACTCGCCCTCCATTTCTGATTCAGTGATTTTAGCATAGTTCAATATAGCAAACATGGGTTCGGGATATAAATCACCATCTCCAATATTTCTATAGATTTCTTGGTTGTCCAGTCTATAAACAAGGTCACTGCCTTCCCATTCAACACTGTATTCATGAAACTCTGAGAGGGTAGAGGGGAAATTTTGCCGTTTGCTCCACCAGTCGCCTTTATCGCATTCTCCCTGGCTTACAATAGCACCAGAAGTAAAAGCATTCTCCATATGATCGCCATGATGCTCAAAAATATCTATCTCCCCAGACCCGGTAAGTGGCCAACAAATATTTTCATCCTCCTCCTGCACTGGAGATTCATTATTTTTAGCTCCCAATATCCACCAAGCTGGGAATTGACTGGGTTGACCGTTACTATTTAGTCTCAAGCGAGCAGTCCACTTCCCTTTAATAAATTCTTTTCTATTCTTACTGCAAATACGACCCGCTGCGTATGCAGTTGCGGGATGTTGATTTCCATGTTTATCAAGATTGTCACAATTTATGGCACTATCTAACCTCACCACTTTGAGCTTCAGAAGACCTTTACTTACCTCTCTGGTATTGTATTGGCCATCCGGCACATAACAATGGTTTTCATTGTTTACCCAAATTCGCTGGTCTTGCCAATTTTCCGGATTAAAGGAATCAAAGTTGTCAAGAAAGTCAACAGTCCACTCTGATTGGGTATGGGCGTCATTAACATCAGTAGGGTTACAAGAATAAAGCAGGAGGGATGCAATAATTGGAAAGACTACCAGTTTCATAAAAGTGTTTCATTTTTTAATAACACATAGATAGCCTAATATTCTTTACACCCTGCTGAGACAAATTAGAGACATCTAAGACTTTGATTATTTCCGGTAAATTTCTAACTCGGATGGCCCGATAGCAGGGAATTCGTCAAACATTCCATATCACCTATAAACAGCCTATATTTGAGGAAAATTGTTGCCATGAGAATTCCGGGAAAAGCAGATAAGATTTATATACTTCTTGCGTTTCTTCTGCTCAATTTTTCGGCATTAGGTCAGATCTCGGGAATATTTACCATTGATAAGAATGGGAGTGGTACGAACAATTTTACAAGTTTTGGTGCGGCGGTATCAGCATTGACAACATCAGGTGTTTCTGGCCCTACAGTTTTTCATGTGAAAGAAGGAAGTTATAACGAAAGATTTACTATACCTGCAATAACTGGTTCTTCAACAACCAACACAATTACGTTTCAAGCTGCACCTACCAATTCTGCTCCCGCCGAAATAGCTTACAATTCCGTTTTTGCAATAGGGACTTATGCCATTCGATTAAACGGAACGAGTAATATCTATTTCAAAGATTTGGTCTTTAGTGCTCCAAGCGGATACGATTACAGATATATTGAAATGATTGGCGCAAATTCGAACATTGGATTTGAAGGAAATAAGTTTAGAGTACTATCACCGTCGCAAGGCGTTGGGTTTGATGCCGTAGCTGTAGGACTTAGCTATTCTATATCATCATCAATTTCTGGCAATTTTATGTTTCGGTCGAATACGATTAAAAATTTTAATGATGGTCTTCGTGTATTTGGAGAGAGTAATACTTGTTCCCTAGATACTTGTTTGATTCTTAATAATACACTCGATTTATACGGGGAGGGTGCGCATGGAGTCGAGGTTACTTATTTCAAACATTGCGAATTTTCCAATAACGACATTGATTTCGGTAGTTTTCTAGGTACTGGTGGTGGTATGAACGATTTTACAAAATTCCAAACAAGTTTTATTGCGTCTAACAATCACATTGTCAATACCGAATCGGGTATACATACACATATTGATTTACCAGATACGGTTTCTCCTCCTTCCGTTGAAATCACTAACAATACAATAAAATCTGATCGTTGGGGAATAACTATAGCCTCGTTAAACTTAGACACGTCGAGTACACATATCGGAAATCTCAAGGTTGTAGGTAATACCATAGAAGTATTAGGTGAATACATCGACGGGTGTTTATTCATTTCTGGTGTCAATTGTTCGTCTGGCGCTCCTGGAATTATTAGCAACAATATGTTATCAATGCGCAATGACGGTAGCGAATTTTATAATGTTTTAGAAATCAAGCACAGTAATGAATTGAAAGTATATCACAATTCAATTTCTTCCTTCGGAAATGCCGCTCCAAACTTAGCGCATGCTACAGTTGAGATTAATACTGAAAATGTATCCTCAAATTTCCCTTGCTCGAATATTGACATCTTTAACAACATTATTTCTAACACAACCGGTGGTAAATTAATTTCTGTTGAAGGGGTTACTTCTTCAGCTTTAATGTCCTATTTAAGCTGCGACTACAATAATTATTATGGCGATTTCCAATGGAATAACCAGCTATTTAAAATTGGCTCGAATCTTTACGGCCTTGCAGGTTGGATTTCCTCGTTTCAACAAGATGCTAATTCCATCTGGGGTAATCCCAACTTTATAGATACCACAGATTTACATATTCTTTCTTCTCCGGCTCTAAACGCAGGCACACCTTTGGGCGTTTTCAAGGATATAGATAATCAGGTTCGTCTTTTATCACAGCCTGATATTGGTGCGGATGAATATTCACTTTCAACTTATAGGTTAAAAGTAGACATGAGTGCAGATACCGCTAATTCGAGCGGAGTATTCGTTACAGGCAACTTTCAAAATTGGCAACCAGGTTCTAGTCAAATGCTCGATTCAGGGGGTGATGGGATATATGAATATGATGTTACACTTAATCTTGGAGATACGCTGTTGTATAAATTTCTAAATGGGAATTCCATTTCAGATACTGAATCTGTTCCTCTTCTTTGCCAGTGGGATAGTTCTGGCTATAGAGGGGTGGTTTTGACTTTAACAAATGACTCAGCGGATGCGGTTTGCTATAGTACCTGCAATATTTGTTTTCTTGGTACTGAAGAAATAGTTCAAAATTTAATTGTGTTTCCCAACCCAACATCTGGAATGATCACAATTCAAAAGTTGGATAGACTAGAACCTAAGATTATTCAGGTCACTAATGTGATGGGTCAAGTAGTATTAGAAGATATTTGGCAAGTAGGCGAAAATCATCAAAATATTGATATGTCGTCTTTCGCTCCGGGAATGTATACAATACGTTTAAAAACAGACGACGAGGTAATTAATTTCCATGTGGTACGTCAATAGTCCACGCTTAGGGTCGAGGGAAAGCGGTTCTTCTTCCAAAAGCCAATTACTAATCCTCATCTTTGCCAAGATTGTGCACTAGAACCTGCGGAGAGAGATTTCTTTCGCTTCGATCAAAAGATCCCTGGAGGAGGAACCGTTCCAAAAACACTTGAAAACCAGTCCGCTTTCGGCGTTCTGTATTTTTTATGCCCAAACCCTCAATTAAGCGAGCTTATTTCGGTTATGGGCATAAAAAAACCAGCACAAAGTGCTGGTTTTTAGGTGTTCTTGCGGAGAGAGAGGGTTTTGAACCTAACGCTCCAATATGCTCAATATCAGTTATTTACAAGAACTCTTTTCGCTAAGTCAACCCGCTAAGCAACCCAATCGGCCGCGGAGGGCATTTCACCCAATTGCTTGACTTAACAAGGCGAATATAATGGATTTTGCCGAAGGTTCGTTTCTCATATTAGCCAGCTTCTGTTACGTATTCATTGTTCGGAATATTCCGAACAGACGTTTGGAACCACGTATAAATCTATAATCCTAGTGTCTTCAGTATCTTCACTAATGGATCAAAATAGGATTTCATTCTCAAATTAAAGAAGGGTCAAGGATTTGGTTGCCATACTCTGCGGGGTAATCAAATGTGATGATGGAAAAATCATCAGCAAGAAGCTCTTCGTCATCTTCATCTTGAAGTAACACTTCAATGTAGGCAGAGTTCGGTGAAAGTGATGTTGAAGGAAGACCGAACTCACTTGAAACCACATTGTAGGCAGCTTCCATGTTCGAAATTTCATAGGGATTCACCTGATTAGGTCCGATCCGATGGGGAGTTAGATTACTAGCACTCACCTCGGGAGTGACATCCTCGTTCTTCTCACAACTTGTAATGGTTACTAGCGCGGCAAAAGCGGCTAGAAAAAGTAGCTTGTTCATTTATGTTTGGTTTTATGGTTTAGTTTTTTTGAATATACTTAAT
>PXYR01000065.1 GCA_003023665.1 Bacteroidota bacterium | reverse complement strand
TATTGGCGCGTAAATGCGAAACATTAAATACTTTTTAATTCCCACATTCCTCTTTCTTGCGGTTTGTGGGATTTTTTTATCGCTTCACTCCGATAAGATTTCAGCTCAACTATTCATTCACAACACTTGGTATAATGAAAATATTTACCAAGTAATGAAATTTATAACGGGTTGGGGAGAATGGCAATTATTTGCCGTCGTAATCGTGGCTTATTCTTTTCAAAAGTCTTGGTGGCGTGCAGGTGAATTTTTGACTGCCGGTATACTTTCTGCAGTTGTTGTTCAAATTCTAAAGAGGCTAGTATTTGCTCCATCTCCTAGGCCAATGGCCATAATTGATTGGGGGGAAACACAATTAGCTTTAGGAATGGGAATAGATATGCCACTCCAATTTGCTTTTCCAAGTGGTCACACGACTACTGCATTCATTTGGTTCACCTTAATGGCACTTCACTATAAAAGGCCTGTGCTGCAGGTGTTCGCTGCTCTATGTGCTATAGCAGTTGCCATCTCAAGAGTCTATTTAATGATGCATTGGATAACTGATGTTATGGCCGGCATACTATTAGGTGTTACTATAGCCGTAATTGTAAACGCTGTATTTAAGTATCTACAAAAAAAATCCGCTCTTATCAAAAGAGCGGATTAACTGTTCCAGTTTAGAATACGCCTTTATAGGCCTAACTTCTTTTTAAGAGCTTTAGGCAATGAATCTTTATGCATCATGATGCTTATAGTTTTCAGGCGTACATAGCTATCAGAGGCATAGAGGTAACCCGGTTTAAAATCATTTTTTCGGTCTCCCCACGAGTTCTTTACAATGAAGAACTGGTTGCCCTCTTGATCTTTTACTATACCTTGAATGACCATTCCATGATCGTCCTGCGTGAGGTAGTTGTCGTACTGCTCTTGTCTCATTTCTTGAGTAATCTCAGCTTCTGCATGAGGCGCAGAATAAACGGCCTTAACTTCTTCTTCGGACATGTCATTCCAACTTTGGTTGGGCATAACAGCAATACCATTGCGAATAGAAAATCCTTTGTCACTCACATCACAGGCCCAGGCAACCGGAAATCCTTCTAATAACGCACCTTCCATGACTTCCATCATTTCATTAAGCGGCAAATTGTATGAAGAACCCCATGTCCAATTGTCAGGCACTTGAATCATACATTCTTCATACATTGGATAATGGGTCCAAGAAGTCAATTGTACATAATCCTTTGGGTTAACTCCAATGATTTCATCCGCAAAAGTTCTTGGTGTATAGGTTTTGCCTTGGTATCCAAATTGGGCGGGGTTATCACCTAAATAGGCATCTAGAACACCGTTAAAACCTATTTTCCAACTCGGGCTTAATTTTCCGTTTTTGTTCTTAATTACGGCATCAAGAATACCTTTTAGTGAAGCCTCCATTTCCCCGTGGCGATTGATGTCCGTGCCGTAATTCAAACCGTCATAAGCCTCTTGAGGTACCGCGCCGTATTTATCTATAACATACATTACATCCGGTAATGCACCACCTTGAGCAAAATTTAGATAACCGTGAAGGCGAACGTATTTTTCCGCTTTATCCTCATAGACTTTTCTTACCGTAAACATCTCACTAATGTCTATCGGCGCCTTACCCATACGAATCATTTCACTCTCTACAAAAGAGGTGGTTGCGTAGGACCAACATGTTCCAGAAGCACCTTGATTTTTGACAGGAGTAGCTTCAATATCAACAACAGTTTCCCATTCATATCCGAGGGGAGCTTCTGATCCGTTGTCCTTTACTTTGTTGATTAAATCAACTTGTGCAAAACCTAAGTTTGCAAAACTTAGGGCAGCGAGTAATGCGTAATGTTTCATTTAAAATTTATTTGAATTGTGAACTAATTGGAGCTTCTTTCACTCCATTGGAATAATCGTAGAATCCTTCTTTTGACTTTACGCCCAATTTACCAGCATTGACCATATTAACCAATAATGGACAAGGAGCATACTTTGGATTACCTAATCCATCATGTAATACATTGAGAATGCTTAAACAAACATCTAAGCCAATAAAGTCAGCCAACTGCAGTGGTCCCATAGGGTGTGCCATGCCTAATTTCATTATTGCATCTATTTCTTGAACGCCTGCAACTCCCTCATGAAGGGATATGATGGCTTCATTAATCATAGGCATTAAGATTCTATTTGCAACAAAGCCAGGATAGTCATTACATGCCACAGGAATCTTTTGCAGAGATGCACTCACCTCAATGATTTGGGCACATACTTGATCTGAAGTGCTATAGCCTCTAATGATTTCAACTAATTTCATCACAGGCACAGGATTCATAAAATGCATGCCAATTACTTTATCCGGTCTTTTGGTCTGAGCTGCAATTTCAGTAATGCTAATAGAGGAAGTGTTAGAAGCAAGAATACAATCCGCAGGAGCCCATTCATCTAATTCTTTAAAAATCTTGAATTTCAACGCTTTATTCTCGGTTGCAGCTTCGACTACCAAGTTTGCAGATGCTAATGCTTGTTTAAGATTTGTTCCGGTTTGCAGACGACCTAGGGCAGCTTCTTTCTCTTGGGTTGTAAGTTTATCCTTGGCTATTTGTCGGTCCATATTTTTAGAAACCGTCACTAAAGCTTTCTCTAGTGCTGCTTCATTTATATCATAAAGTTGAACATGGTAGCCATTATGAGCAAACACATGTGCAATTCCGTTGCCCATAGTTCCGGCGCCGATTACAGTAATATTTTTCATCTGTGATAGTGTTTTAGTTTCGCTATTTACCTCTTCCTTGCAAAACGGTAACTAAGGTATAGAAGAGGATTTTTATATCACTCAATAAGGTGATGTTTTCTGTATAGATTAGGTCAAACCGTGCCCTTTCTAGCATTTCTTCTACATTTTCTGCATAGCCATATTTTACCATCCCCCAAGAAGTTATACCGGGCTTCACTCGAAGCAGAAATTTGTATTGAGGAGCTTCAGCAATGATTTGTTCAAAATAAAATTTTCTCTCGGGTCTTGGTCCCACAATGGCCATATCGCCCATAAGTACATTATAGAATTGTGGAAGTTCGTCAATACGATATTTTCTCATAGTCCGCCCCCAGGGGGTAATGCGCGGATCTTCTTCACTGCTTAATTGAGGTCCCAACTTTTCCGCATCCATGACCATACTCCTGAGTTTTATGATTTTAAAGGACTTACCGTTCTTGCCTAGCCTGTTCTGCTTAAAAAATATTGGGCCTTTGGAGGTTGTTTTGACACCAATCGCTCCCATAAGAATAACAGGAGATAGAAGTAGGAGAGAGGCTATGGAAATTAAAATGTCAAAAACTCGCTTTATGAATACTACATGTGGCGGGACTAAATCACGTTTCACTTCAATCATGGATCGTCCAAAACTTTCCATTTTTACATGACCGCTAAGGATACTGAATAGGTTTGGAAGCACATGAATTCGGAGTTGGAGATCTTCCAAGTCACTAACTATTTTGGCTATCGCCTCGCTATTTCCAGTTGATAGGGCAATAATGATGTCTTCAATTTGATTGTCGTTAGCCACATCACGTATCTGATTGATACTACCTAAATACGGTATTTGGTCAATTCTTGAGTCAACTGTATCTCCATTGATCTTCATATAACCAATGAATTCATACCCTTTGGTGCGCTCGTGTTGAAACGATTGGAGTAAATCGCCAGCTTCTTTTCCTGAGCCTACTAAGATGGACTTGAAACTTAATTTCTTAGCATCTAATTGTTTGCGCACATAGCTTGCTAACACAAACCTGAAGACTGCACTGAAAACAAATAGGGAAAGGGTATAGGTTCCCAATGTTACATAGTATTGATTGTAGGATTTAATGTAATCGTCCAAAAAAATCAAAAAGAATAAAATAAGTGCGGTAACAAGGGCACTAGAGAGCGTATTAAAAGTTTGTTTCAATCTACTCTTTCGTGTCAAATCTCTGTAGGTTCCGCCTAAACCACTGATTAAAACGTATATCATTGCTGTAATGAAAATCGCTAACCAAAACTTTTGATTGAATTCAAATGGCAACTCAATTCCAAAACGGGTAGGTTCAATTATTCGTTTGCGAACAATATGAAGTGCTGTATAAGCCGCCGCTCCAGAAAGAAAATCAAGCAGAATATAGAGGAGTCTTAATCGTTTCTCAAGTGTCTTTGTTCTATTCAATACAATAGCTTTATGTTGTCTATAAGTATAGAGGCTGTATCATTGGTGTTATTCACGGCACCAAAAAACAAATTATAATCGCCGGCATTAGGATAACCACTAACCTCTGTAACGAGATTTAAGTAGACTTTATTCCATTGAGTATTGGAAAAAAGTGTAACCACAGGTGCTTGTATACTTTGAAATTGTTCATTGGCAATAACTCCAAAGGTTAAGGGGATGTCGGTTTTATAATTTACCTCCAGCCATACGTTTGCGCCGCCCTTGGGGAGCTCAAAAGCTTCTGGAGTTCGGAACTCTGCAATTGTTGTGGGAAGTAAGGTAACCTTGCCGCTTGAGTTTGGCGTTTCACCCGGATACTGAAACGAACCCATGGTGTCATCTATGATTTGAATACTAGTGTCACTTTGAATGGCATTATTAAAATTTAGTCCAACGCCATCAAAATCTTCAATGACTCGAATAGTAAAATTCTCATTGTAACTAAAGGTTTGTTGGTTTCTAGAAAGCGTTCGTTTGCTGAATGGAGATAGGTTCCAATTAAAAACCTTAGCATTGAGCATTTCATATTGATTGCGCTGTGCATAGCTGCCGTTAATAGAAATACCGGGTATGATTCGAATCTCTTGATTCTCTCCAGCGAGAATGGGTACCTCACAAGGTGGTATAAAGGCTCCTATCTGCGTGCCATTTTGCTCAACCCAGAACGTGTTTATTTTAGAGGAACTAGTACCTTGGTTGATAAGGGCATTTACCGTTAAACTATCCACCTTTAGATATGCAACTTCCGGTGCAGCTGCGGTGTCGCAGCTGATCAGATAAAAAGCGGTTACTATACAATAAAGGGTAAGTAGGATTCTTTTCATGAGCCCCCAAAGTTAACGAATGATAGGTAATGGTGTTTTGTTAAAAACTATGGATGTTTAAAGACAAAAATCGACTCTACTTAACCTACATTTCCTTCAGTATGGAAATAGATACACCAATATTTCAAGGCCAGCGTAAACAACTTTGTGAGCACTTATTTTCAAAGGGTTATGCAAAGGAACAAGTACTAGAAGCCATGATGCGAGTACCGCGTCATATCTTTTTAGAAAGTGGTTTTCATCAACACGCTTATCAAGACAAGGCTTTTCCTATAGCGGCAGGACAAACTATAAGCCATCCTTCCACAGTTGCTTGGCAAAGCGAATTGCTTGAAATTGAAAAGGGTTTGAAAGTTCTTGAAATAGGCACAGGATGTGGATACCAGGCCGCTGTTTTGGTGGAATTAGGGGTGAAGTTATTTACCATTGAAAGACAAAAAGAACTGGTGGATTTTTCAAAGAAAATGCTGAAAATATTGGGATTGAGGGCTGAACAAAAGTTTGGAGACGGATTTAAAGGGATGCCGGTGTTTGCTCCGTTTGATCGAATCATAGTAACCTGTGGCGCTCCTTTTGTTCCTAAGGCATTATTGACTCAACTGAGTCCTGGCGGTTTGATGATTATTCCAGTAGGCGACAAAACGCAAAAGATGATTCGAATTCGAAAAAAGCACGATAATACTTTTGTTCAAGAAGTGTTAGGAGATGCAGCCTTTGTTCCAATGCTACGTAATAAGGAGTAGTGTACCTTTGCTGCTGTGAAATCCATTGAGATAAAAAATAAGAAGGCCAAGTTTGACTACGAATGGTTAGACACGTATACGGCAGGGTTACAGCTTCTAGGTACAGAAGTTAAGAGTATTCGTATGGGTAAAGCCTCTATAATGGAGGCGTATTGTTACCTCAAGGAAAACGAGCTTTTTATCAAAAACATGAATGTTGCAGAATGGTCTCATGGCAATATTTTTAATCATGATCCTATTCGAGAGAGAAAGTTATTGTTGGGTAAAAAAGAAATTGAGAAAATAGATAAAGCCACTAAAGATCAAGGTATTACCATTATTCCTACGAAGTTGTTTATCAATGAAAAGGGATGGGTGAAATTAAATATTGCCGTGGCAAAAGGAAAGAAGAATTATGATAAGCGCCAGTCTCTCAAAGAGAAAGATGCCAAAAGGGATCTAGCTCGATTAAAAAGATTTTAATATGTATAAAGGCCTTATTCGACCGTTATTGTTTTTAATGAATGCAGAACAAGCGCATCATTTCACTTTTGCCACAATCAAACTATTTTTCAGAATCCCCGGTGTTTATTGGTTAACTAATTCGCTTTTTGGATCCATAAAAGGAAATGAAAAGAAAGTAATGGGTTTATCATTCCGTAATCCTGTTGGTTTGGCAGCAGGATTTGATAAGGATGCCAAATTATTTAATGAGCTAAGCGCTTTTGGTTTTGGATTTATAGAAATAGGAACATTAACACCTATTGCTCAAGAAGGAAATCCAAAACCTCGTCTATTTAGATTAGTTGAAGACGAGTCTGTAATCAATAGAATGGGATTCAATAATGGTGGCTTTGATGCAGCTGCGTTAAAGTTAGCCAAGAGAAAAACCGATATTGTAATTGGAGGCAACATTGGTAAAAACAAGTTGACACCAAATGAAGAGGCAATAACAGATTACATTAAAGGTGTTGAGGCTCTTCATGGCGTAGTGGACTATTTTGTTGTAAATGTGAGCTCACCCAATACGCCAAATCTGCGTGAACTTCAACAAAAGAAGCCGTTAAAGGCACTGCTTCAAGAAGTGCAACAACGGAATATAGAATTAGGAGATAAACCCCTTTTGTTGAAAATTGCGCCCGATTTAAACACTCATCAACTTGATGATATCATTGAGATTGTGAACGAACTTAAATTGAGTGGTATTGTAGCCACAAACACCACTATTTCAAGAGAAGGTTTGACTACGTCTAAAGTTCAAATAGAAGCTATAGGCCCTGGTGGATTAAGCGGCAAAGTATTGACCAAGAGAAGTACAGAAGTAGTTCGTTATTTACGCAGCAAATTATCTGTAAATACAGCTATTATTGCAGTAGGAGGGGTTTCTACTGCAGAAGATGCAAGAGAAAAGCTTGAAGCTGGTGCGGACCTCGTACAAGTTTATACCGGGTTTTTATACGAAGGTCCAGCCATGGTGCGTAAAATGCTTCGTTCTTTGTAAATTCGGAGCAAGAACCTATTGACCATCTATAATATGACCAAAATTGCCGTAGTTGAGTGTCCGCGTGATGCTTGGCAAGGACTAAAGGATTTTATACCCACCAAAGAGAAGGTCTCACACATAAAAAGTCTTGCTAAATGTGGATTTCACACTATTGATGCAGGAAGCTTTGTGAGTCCTAGAGCAATGCCTCAAATGGCTGATGCTAAGGAACTTTTTGGAGCAATTGAGTCCATTCGCTGCGAAACAGAAACCAAATTTCTGAGCATAATAGCCAGCGAGGGTGGTGCCAAGAGGGCATCCGAGTTTGATTTTATAGATGCATGGGGGTATCCCTTCAGTGTGAGTGAAGAGTTTCAATTGCGAAACTCTAGGAAGAATATTCAAAATGGACTTGAAGATCTAAAACGAGTTAAGGAAATTGCCGATAAACAGGGCGTGGAGCTCGTAGTTTATTTGAGTATGGCATTTGGTAATCCATATGGTGAGCAATACCATCATGACATTGTTTATGAGAGATTGGTTATGGCCCAAGATGCTGGAGCTGATTTAATTTCATTAAGCGATACAACGGGAGAAGGAACGACTGAAAAAGTGATAGAATTGTGTCGAATGATGTCAAAAGTCGCATCAGTTCCATGGGGAGCGCACATGCACAGTACGTATGATGATGCAATGATCAAGACCAAGGCTGCAATTAGTGCAGGGTGCACTAGAATAGACACTGCGTTAAAAGGCTTTGGCGGCTGTCCTTTTGCCTCGAATGCTTTAATCGGTAACATGCCCACTGAAAAGGTGCTCACTGCTATAGAGGGTTTGGAAGGATATACCCATCAATTAGACCCTCTTGAAATTGAAAGTGCATATAATAGTGCCTTAAACGTTTTTGGAGGCAAACATTAATCTATCTTTACACCAGTAGGTTGGGCCACGGAGGTGGACCATAAAAAGGAACCCGATTGAAGTTCGGGGCTTTGCCAGAAGCTGTAACTCACAATGAAAGCTTTACAAATCCACTGCAATAGCGGGAAGGAGTAAAGTGGGAGTGGGAAGCCAGAATACTTGACCTGCTATTAATTAGAAATAAATGCTCTGGGTCAAGCATTTCTGATAGTATGAAAAATTGGACATTACTCATCTTAGGGATGAGTGCATACATGCTTAAGGCACAAAATGCGGACACATTGTTTACAGCACATGTTCGCGCCAATGGTCTTGATCCAACGGAAGAGCGTACTTCTATAGACACGGTTGTTCATTCAATAGGAGACGTCGCCTCATATCTTCAAAAAGACTCTAGGTTTCAGGTTAGACAATATGCCCCGGGTTCAATTGCCACAATGAACTTAGGTGGAGCAAATAGTACTCAAAGTAGAATCATGTGGGAGGGTATAGACATCTCTAGCATGGCTTCTGGTGTGTTAGACTTGAGTATTGTGCCATCAGTATTAGTGACTGCAGTGTCGGTAGCATCAGGTTCAAATGCATTCCTTTCAAGTGATAAGGCTATGATAGGAGGATTGAGATTAGGATGGGCAACTTCTGCAAAACCTTTCTTTTCAACATCATTTGCTGCAAACACTATAGGGCTCCGTTCAATGGTGGTTCAAAATGGTGGTAAGTTGTCAAAAATCAGGTATCGGTCTTTTATTAAAACAGAGCAAAGTTCCAATGATTATCCCTATACCATTGGAAACAATGACTTTAGGATGAAAGGGATGGAATACTCAACACTAACGCTACTTCAACGCTACGAAGGTAAATTAGGTAGAGTTAAATGGAATGCAAACATTTGGTACACTGATGGTTTGAAAAATAATAGGGGATCTATACTCACCTCCGGTACTGTTAATCATCTTGAAGACCGTATCCTTAGAGGAATCGTTTCAACACAAAAAAGAGATTGGAAAGGGAGTTTGTTTTACGGTAAGGAATGGCAATCGTATACTGATACTATTTCAAATATAAACTTGAGAGATACAAATACTTATGATCAATTAACCTTGCGATTAGTCAAGCTAGGAAAGCGTCGTCAAAGTTCAATTTCTGGTAGTTATATCCATGCTGGAGGGACATCCCGTCAATCTACTTTGTTACAAGCCACTGCTAATCACAAACAATTTATAGGTAAAGCCTTCAATACCGTATGGAGAGGTACTTATTGGAATTCAAAAGTGTACGGCGGTGCGCAATTGAATTGGATAAAGGATTGGAAAACAACCTGCCAACAAGTAACCGCTGGTTCCTTCTACAGGGTACCCACAATCAATGAGTTATTTTGGTCACCAGGGGGAAATCCAGATTTAAAAGCTGAGCAGTCCTACGGGATCAAGTATAGTGTTCAAGGGAAGATAGGAGCAGTCAATACTTATTTCACTACAGATCAATTGTATCA
>PXYR01000064.1 GCA_003023665.1 Bacteroidota bacterium | reverse complement strand
GCATTGAAGGAAATGCTGCAAATGGTTTATCCAGGGTAATAGCAAGTGTGCTATCGTTGAGTACGTCAATATTGCTTACCCGTTCTAGCACCCAAGCGCCAGGAGAGGCGACTTTAGGATCCAAAAGACGTTGCAAGGAATACCGGACATCTTGAGCTTTAATTCTGCGACCTGAATGAAAATACGCCTTTCTTAAAGAGAATGTATAAGTGCTTCCTTCCATCACATACCCTGTGGCTAAGGCCGGCTGGACCTCATTGTTTTCATCTAGATAGAATAGACCATCATACAATTGACCCACGGCCCAAATGGTGCTTTTATCCCGTGCAAAGGCGGGGTCTAGGGTTGGAATACCTGAAGGCTCGTTGTATCTAAAGACCATCTTATCTGAATGGTCCATTCTCTCACAAGCGGATAGCAAGGACAAAACAGCTATAAAAAAGCCCCCAATTAAGGAGGCTTTTAATATGCTATGAATCCTATTAGGCATCAATGTTAGCGTATTTCGCATTGCGCTCAATGAAATCTCTACGAGGGGGCACTTCATCTCCCATAAGCATAGAGAACACACGATCTGCTTCTGCGCTATCATCAATGGTTACCTGCTTTAGGATGCGCTCTTCTGGGTTCATTGTAGTTTCCCACAACTGATCCGCATTCATTTCACCAAGACCCTTGTAACGCTGTACACCTACACCTTGGCCTGTATCACCACCATATTCAAACTGCAATGCGTCGCGTTGGTCGTCATTCCAAGCATAGGAACTCTTTCCTCCTTTCTTTACCAAATAAAGTGGCGGATTAGCTATGTAAACGTAGCCCAACTCAACCAACTCACGCATGTAACGGAAGAAGAAGGTTAGAATCAATGTAGAGATGTGACTACCGTCCACATCGGCATCAGTCATAATTACAATTTTATGGTACCTCAATTTTGAAAGGTTCAATGCTCTTTCATCCTCTTCAGTGCCCACACTTACACCCAGCGCAGTGTACATATTCTTGATCTCTTCATTTTCAAAAACCTTATGTGAAATAGCTTTTTCAACATTCAGTATTTTACCTCTAAGTGGAAGGATTGCTTGGAAATTACGATCGCGACCTTGTTTAGCAGTACCGCCTGCCGAATCACCCTCAACCAAGAATATTTCACATACTTCTGGATCAGTTTCAGAACAGTCACTTAACTTACCCGGTAAACCCATGGAAGACATGGAGCCCTTGCGCTGAACCATCTCTCTTGCCTTTTTGGCAGCAACACGAGCACGAGCAGCAAGCAATACTTTCTGAACAATAATTTTAGCCTCGTTAGGATGCTCTTCCAAGAAATTGGTCAACATTTCACCAACGAGTTTATCCACTGCACCGCTAACTTCCTTGTTTCCAAGTTTAGTTTTTGTCTGCCCTTCAAACTGTGGTTCCATTACTTTAACTGAGATAACTGCAGTAAGCCCCTCACGAAAATCGTCGCCACTTACCTCCACCTTCTCTTTTGCTAAGAGTCCGCTTTCGTCTGCATATTTCTTTAGGGTACGCGTCAACGCTCTCCTAAAACCAGCAAGGTGTGTACCACCTTCATGCGTATTAATATTGTTGACGTACGAATGAATATTTTCATTGTACGAAGTATTATAGTGCATGGCAACCTCTACCGGAATACCGTCACGCTCACCTTCCATGCACATAACCTGTGGCATGATGGCCTCACGATTGGCATCTATATATTTCACAAACCCAGCAAGGCCGTCTTGAGAGTGGAATAGCTCTGAAATAAACTCACCTTTCTCATCCGTCTCACGTAAGTCTTTGAGCGTAATAGAAATTCCCTTGTTTAAGAACGCCAGCTCGCGCATGCGCTTGGCAAGAATATCGTATTGATAGATTAATTCTTCGAAGATTTCGTCATCTGGTTTAAAGGTAACTATAGTACCTCTGTAATCCGTTGGTCCAACCTCACGAGTAGCATACTGCGCTGCACCCCTTGAAAATTCAACTTCGTGCTTTTTACCATCGCGGTGAACCTCTGCATGAAGCATGGTAGACAGTGCGTTCACACAACTCACACCAACACCGTGTAAACCACCGGATACTTTGTAAGAATCTTTGTCAAATTTACCTCCAGCATGAAGCACCGTCATTACAACCTCCAGTGTAGATCTTCCGTCTTTAGGGTGTAAGTCTGTTGGAATACCACGACCGTCATCCTTTACAGTAATACTGTTGTCCTCGTTGATAGTGACATAGATATCAGATGCATAACCTGCCAAGGCTTCATCTATAGAATTATCTACTACTTCATACACAAGGTGGTGAAGACCTTTAACACCCACATCACCAATGTACATGGCAGGACGTTTTCTTACTGCTTCTAGACCTTCAAGTATCTGAATGGACCCGCCATCATAGTTCTTCTGCTCTTCGCTCATAACGGTTGCGTTTTCTTGCTTTTTTGCTAACCTAACAAAGATAACTTTCTAGGGTCCATTTCTACCCTTTTATACCATTTTTAGAGGGTGCACTTACCAACATTTTTATTAACACTTTCGGGGCTTACAGCGCAAAAACCGCGGTTCAAATGGATTAAAATTGATAGTTCAGCATAAACATGCCTCTTGTGCCCCGAACACCATATCCCTGCCACATCATGTAGGACTGATTTAGTAGGTTGTACCCGCGTAAACTGACGCTCAAATTTTCATTGATTTCATATTCAATAGTAGCACTCCAATCCACATAAGAATCCAACGGAAATGCGGAATAGTTCATGTGACTGTACCGACCGCTTACATAACGAATATTGGAGCCAATGGACAATTCGTTAATGGAGTAATCTATCATTGCACCGATTACCCGGCCTTCTTGACCAAGAAAATCTTCACCGCTGAATGCGTTGAGTTCTGCATAGGTGGATGCAACGAAATACTTTAAGGGAAGATTTAATTCCCCACGAACTCCAGATTTTACCACGTACTCTGCATACACGGCCTTTAAGGCAGGAAGATCAGATCCATGAACATTGGTAAAAACTTGAATTGAATCTCTTTCAAACATTAGTGCATCATTCATAGTCGTTAAGGATCCTTCTACGCGGTATTGTAACTTTCCTACTAAGGCTCCCTGCATCCCAACATATCCCTTATTTGAACCAGAAAGTCTGTATTCTTGATCCATAGTTAAGAAGGGTACCTCAACAATCATACTTTGCAAGGAATTTTGTTTTGAAGAGCCATCCCAACCGCCAAATACTGCGAGCGTTCGATCTAAAAGCTCTGCTTGCAGGTTTATTTTTGGATATACATAATATTCAAATCTGTTATTTGCCAAACCGCTGGTCTGTGTTCCAGAAAAATTAAGGCCAAACTCGTAGGTCAGTATTCCCTCTTGACCCCTTGTATATGGGGCAATAGAAAAATTGTGATAATTAGACGTGGCTGAATCGGCCCAAGAATTTACCGAAGCATATTGGTATCTTAAATCGAGTAATAGGTCTTGTTTATCCGTATAAATCTCAAATAAATGGTGCGTTTTGGATAGATGTTCGCTGGTAGAGTATCCGCCGTTTGTATAGCGGTAAGCTAATCCACCACTTCTATAAGCAGCGATTACTTTACTAGTTGGATTGGACGTTCGCAACCATTGTTGTGAAATTCCAAATTGCTGTTGCCAATTTCCCGGTGTGCTGTCTGCAAGCACTGGATTGTTGGCGCCGTAATAACTCACATAATCCGCCTTGAGTAAAGCCTGTGTTTTAAAATTGTAGTTTTTTGTAGCCCGCTGAAAATCCGCCAAAATTTCATTCTCATATTGCGACTGTCTACCGTAGCTATTTGGAACTCCACTCAATGAACCTTGATGCAACGCTCGTACACCCCAGACATTTTTCTTACTTCTAGGTGAACTAAGGATGAAGCTCGCGTAGGAACTAGAAAAGTTTCCTCCACCTATACTCACGCGCTGCGTAGGAAGTTTAGGGAGTTTGACCCGACCTAATCGAATAGAAGGTATAGATGCCGGAACAAAATCTAGTGCCATTGCCTTGGGGCTAATGCGCACATTGACGGGTAATTTTTCAGAAGTAGTATCTGAAAACGACGGTTGTTCGGATATTTTCTGTGCACTGCGGACCTGAGCTTGGTATTCCTCTACCACCCTTATCTCCACACTCTTGACCTCATCTCCCGATTCTCCTTGGGCGAATGCCATGGTATTGGCGCCAAATAAAATCGCCACAACAGTTACTACTCTTAACGGGAATTTCATACAACTCATTGCTTTATTCATCTAAATCTTCCATCAATTCCTCTTGAAAGTCATCCATAATCAGACTATCAATACCTACAGCATTACTCTCCTCTCTTTCTCGTTGCAATGCCAATTCAGCCTTAAATGCACTTGCTTGATTGGCATATTCTCCAAAATCTGCATTTTCAATAATAAAATCCAGGGTGTAATTGGCTTGAAAATCATCCCGCACACCGGCGTAATTTCTAGCCATCAAAAGAAGAGAGTTCCACCGCCATTTTGGATAGGTGGGTAGGTTTTCAATCATCCAAAACAGTTGTTCATTAGACGCTTCATATTTCTCAATCACATGATCAAATTCAGCCAAATAATACAGAGCTTCCGCCTGAGCTTCACCCTTTATTTCAGCTTTAACCTGGGTATAATACAACTTGGCGTTTGCGCTGTCTTTTAGATCGTATGAACTTCGCGCCGCATTCAACAAGGCCTCCGTTTGCCAATCCGTAGGGAGCGCTTCATCTTGCAGTAAGCTCTCCGCATATTGCATCACTACTGCTGTGTTGCCCAAAGATTTGGCGCAGCGCATCAAGCCTAAGCGGGCCCTCCTACCTTCATCCGCATTACCAACTAAACCTAGCACTTGCTCGTAGTAATAGAAGGCCTTCTCAAAATTTTGCTCCGCATAATACAGTGAAGCTAAGCGTTCAACGGTTTGTTTTCTAAAACTCAATTCCCCAGACGCAGCCACAAATTCGTAAGCCAATTTGGCAACATCATCTTGTTCCTGATTAAAAGCACATTCCGCTAAATAATAATTTGCCGGCACTCTGAAAATGCCATCAGGGAACTTTTCTAAATACTCTTTCATGCCTTTGAGCGTTCCTGAACAATCGCCAAAACTGTAGCGATCGTAGGCACCATTGTATAATGTTGAATCCAATTGACCTTGACCAATATCCGTTCCCGTTAAGGTTTGAATCCAGTCTACGTAGCCAGTTAGTTGATCCAATTCCGCAAATTGAATCTTAGCTAGCCCCAAGGCTTCCCGGCTTTCTGCTGTATTGGGAAAGTCCTCTACAACACTCTTAAACTGCGACAAGGCTTTTTGGCCCTTTCCTTGGGTCCTATATATTAATCCAAGGGCAATGTGTGCGTTTTTAATAAATCTAGACTTCGGATAATCATTGATAAATGAAGTGAAGATGGTTTCCGCTTCGTTTTCTTGCCCCATCTTCATATACGTTTCACCTAGCTCAAAGTACGCATCCGTTGCATACACAGAATTGGGGTATCGCTTCACTAAACTTTCTAAACTTGAGGCTTTTCGTTGGTTATCTTCTACCAAACCAAAACAGAGGCTTTGCTGGAAAGTAGCGTAGTCAGCATCTGGCACATCACGGCCCAAATAAGTCTCGTAATAGGTAATTGCATTATTGTATTGGCTGGTCATGAAATACGCATCCGCCAATCGCAATTCTGCGTCATTGGCCAATTTGTTGCCCGGGCGTTGTTTATTCAGATATAGCCTAAAAGTAGTTGCCGCCGCTTCAAAGTTTCCTTGCGAAAAATAAGCATACGCCTTATTGTATAAACTTCGCTTGTATTGACTTAGCGTAGCGGAGCCCGGAATCGATTCAAACTTTGACAACTCTCTAAGTGCCCCCTCAAAATCTTTACCCCTGTATGCTATCTCTGCCAACCAGTAATGCGCAAGGGCTGTATGTACATTGTTCAAGGGATATTGTAAAGAGCGTTCAAACATCCTCTTTGCCGCCGGATATTGAATAGCATTAAAATGCTGAACGCCTCTAAAATAAGCTACTTTCTGATACGCACCTTGCATGGTAGGTTGATCTAAACCTGCAGCAGAGATGGATTTCATGGCACTTTCGTAATCTTTGGAATTTAAATAGAGGTTTGCCAAATATTCATTTGCCTCAGCACGGTATTTACTGTTGGGGTATTTCTTCAAAAATTCCTTAAAAATATCCAAGGGCTGCTCAAATGGAGTAGCGCTTGCATAGGCTAGTTTGGCATAATTAAAATATGCGTCCTCTCGCAAGCGTAAATCACTACCACTTTCGCTAGCCTTAAAAAAAGCTCCTTGAGCCTCTGTTTGCTTTCCTGTTTTCAGGTAGCAGTCAGCAAGATGGTAATAAGCACTCTGGCCAAGATCATCTCCTCTATCGTGGATTTTATTAAACGCCTTTATAGCCTCCTCATACCGGTTAGTTTTGTAGAGGACGAAGCCTAATTTATACTGATCTTGAATTTTTAGTTTTCCTCCGAGTTCTTGGTGTTTCTCAAGATATAAGGCAGCTTGTTTCCAGTTTGACTTTTGGTAGTATCCTTCACCTATGAGCTTGGCGACTTCAGCTGCTCTAGAAGCAACAGCCTGAGCAAGTAGGGATTCCCCAACCGCAAGGAGCTTGTCAATTTCTCCTGTCTTGTAATAAATTTGACTGAGGTAATAGGGAACGACGCCTCCAAACTTCTCATCGTTCAAAAGCAATGTAAACTGACTCAAAGCCGTACTGTACTGTTCAGCTTCATAGGCTATATGCCCGTAGTAGTATTGATGGTAATTCTTGTATTCACCCTCGTAACTCAAGCCTTGAAAAAATAGATTTCGGGCCTTATTTAGATCCTTAGTCATCATGTAACTATAGGCAAGCTTAAAATAATATTCGCTCTTATAAGTTTTTGATACATCCGAACCGTCAATTGCTCCCAACCATTGAACCACCTTCTTATATCTCCGATTATTGAAGTAATAATTAGCCGCCGTTACATGTGCTTCTTGCCACCTTGGACTTAACGGATAAGTTTGAGAGAAATAAGTAAGAAAGCTCTCGCTGTTTTCATTCATTAAATACAATGCGCACAGTGCTCTATAAAAACTGCTTTCTTCTTTTATGAAGCTTTGAGTGGGCAGATCCGATTCTAAAAGCTCATCAAAGCCTACCCTTGCAGTAGCATAGAGCCCGTCGTTAAATAATGACCTGCTGGAATTAAATACAGATTCAAAGCCTTTCTCAGCCACAGTTTTCTGGGCAACTACATGGAAGCCAATGAATAAAAAAACAAGCAGAAAAAATCGGGTACGCATATCGTTCTCGTTTATGCTTAAAAATAACCTTTGCATATGGCCCGCTTGGAGCGCATTACCGTGAATTCATCCGAGTTATTCACATCTAAAAAACGCTATGGCTCATTGGTTTGGTATTTCTTATACCTTTGAATCTTTCGAATACTTTTCTTCAAGCATGGCAACCATTGAATTAAAAAACACCACTATTTTCCAAGGAAATCATTTGGTTTTATCTGATGTAAGCTTCAAAATCAATACCGGTGAATTTGTCTATTTGATTGGCCAAACTGGATCTGGAAAAAGCTCCCTTTTGAAAACGCTTTATGGCGATTTACCTCTAAACGAGGGTACTGGAGAAGTTGCAGGGCATCAACTTAACGGGTTAAAAACAAGTAGCATTCCGGCACTTCGAAGAGATATTGGAATTGTGTTTCAGGATTTTCAACTACTCAGCGATCGCAGTGTAGAAGCTAATCTTGATTTTGTGTTACGGGCTACTGGATGGAAGGATAAAGCAAAGCGATCTGAACGAATTATAGAAGTGCTTTCCCTTGTGGGTATGCAAAACAAACGACACAAAAGTACTTTTGAAATATCCGGAGGAGAACAGCAGCGCGTTGCTATTGCAAGAGCCTTACTGAATGCTCCAAAGGTGATACTAGCTGACGAACCTACTGGAAATCTAGACCCGAGAACTTCTGAAGAAATCATGTCACTTCTATTGTCACTTGCGGATCAAAATACAGCTATACTAATGGCCACTCATGATTATCAAATGATTCATAAGTATTCCAATAGGACGCTAAAAGTAAGTAGCGGTAAGCTGGAGGACTCTGTAGTTTCTAACGTCTAAGCTTTGAACCCGCAAGAGCATATACTTAGCGTTTGTATTGCCTCTTATGGAGATGATGTACAACCGTTGTTGCATTCCTTATCCGAGTCCAAAAGCAGAGGACTCCCCGACTCTTGGTCTATAGAAATTATTATTTCTGACCAGTTTCAATCCACGCATATTGATGCAGAAAAATGGGAGGTTGAATTTGATTGCACGTATATTCATTACCCTTTAAAAAGTGGGCGAAGCATCAACCGGAATAGTTTAGGTCAAAAGGCGAAAGGAGATTACCTGCTCTTTTTGGATGCCGATGCTCTACCAACGAATCCTACGTTTCTTCAAGATTATTGTCAACGTGCTACATTGGCTGAGGTAATTGTTGGTGGCACTGCATACAAGCCCAACTTCAAGAGTAATAAACTAAGGGTAAAGGTTGGAAAGCTAAAAGAAGAACATTCAGCAGCGGTGAGAGAACGATATCCATACGGCAGTTTTTCCGCCTTCAATTTTTTGATCAGACGGGATATTTTCCTTGAACTTTTATTCAATGAGGATGTCACCGAATACGGTCATGAGGACACCCTATTTGGATTGGAACTTAAATACAGAAACATCGCAATAATGCACATTGACAATCCAGCTTATCACATGGGCATTGACGAAAACGATGTTTTTATGGATAAAACAACTGCTGCAATTGATGGACTTGCAAAGCTGATTATGGCCGGTAAAATCGATGAAGACATTAAGCTGTTTAGAGTGTACAGAACTGCGCAACGTTCAGGCATACATCACGTACTTCGGCTCTTGAACAGCTTGTTTGGAAAAACGCTCAAAAAAGCGCTTTGTACGGGGCATTTACCGGTGTTTTTCTATGATGTATACAAATTCATGCGTCTGTGCAGTCATCCTATAAAA
Source organism: Bacteroidota bacterium (assembly GCA_003023665.1). Classification (GTDB taxonomy): domain Bacteria; phylum Bacteroidota; class Bacteroidia; order Flavobacteriales; family Schleiferiaceae; genus UBA10364. The sequence continues at coordinate 690 of PXYR01000064.1, read as the reverse complement.
ATTGGGCGTAGAATGCCTTAAGAACCTCTTGTTCTTTCTCCCAGTTCAATTCCCTCTGAGCCTTTTTAAGGTTAGACTCGTACGATTTTGAAGACACCTCATGGAGCGCTTCTCTTAAAGCAGAAAGATTTTCTGGATCCACAGTTTGACCAATCTTGTAATTATCTACTATTCTCTTTACTTCAACCACTTCTGAGGTAACAACAGGTAGGTTACAATGGATATAATCAAATATCTTATTGGGCAGGGAATACCTATAGTTGATATTGGTATCCTTATCCAAACTAAGTCCAACGTCAGCTATCTTGGTGTATTGTAACAATTCTGAGTACGGGACACGCGGAATAAAACGTACTTTTTCATTGAGTCCTTGTTGCATCACCAAGGATTCCAACTTTGGAATAGCATCACCACTACCCACTAACAACAATAACCAACCTTCCATTCCTGAAACAGCCTCTACCGCCTCTTCCAAACCGCGATCTATATTCATTCCTGAACCCTGATTAATAGCTATTTTGACCTCTTGGGGCAAACCCAGTTCAAATCTGCTTTTGGCTTGAATATCTGGTTGGGGGCTAATGTTTCTAAATACTTTAGGACGAATACCATAATCTTTGAAGTAAAGTTCAGCAATGCTATCATTCACGGTCCAAATATGTTCTAACCTAGGAAATATAAACCCTTCAA
>PXYR01000063.1 GCA_003023665.1 Bacteroidota bacterium | reverse complement strand
GTGCAGCTTCCTCCAAAGCGACCAATGCAGATGTAACTAGCGCTTGATCTCTACCCTTTTTCAACCTCGCCAAACCAACAATCTGTTGTTTACGAACTTCATCACCCTTGACTTCAAGAATATCTATTTCGGCGCGCTCTGTGGTTTGAAAGGCATTTACTCCTACAATAATATCCATTCCACCATCTATACGGGCTTGTTTCTTCGCCGCAGCCTCTTCAATACGCATTTTAGGAATCCCTGCCTCAATAGCTCGAGTCATACCGCCCAATTCATCCACCTCCTTCATGAGAACTTCTGCTCTTTCAATTAAATCGGCAGTTAGCTTCTCTACATAGTAAGAGCCGCCCCATGGATCTGCAGTGAAGGTAATATCCGTCTCTAATTGCAGATGCAATTGTGTATTCCGAGCAATTCGTGCAGAGAAATCTGTAGGCAATGCAATGGCTTCATCTAATGAATTTGTGTGCAGACTCTGGGTTCCACCCATGGTTGCTGCCATGGCCTCAATCGCCGTTCGTGTTACATTATTGAAAGGATCTTGTTCGGTTAGCGACCAACCAGAAGTCTGACTGTGAGTTCTGAGCGCCATGGACTTTGGATGTTTAGCACCTAAAGCCTTCATGTACTTGGACCAAAGGAATCGAGCAGCACGCATCTTTGCGATCTCCATGAATGGATTCATACCAATGCCCCAAAAGAAGCTTAATCGAGGTGCGAAGGCATCAATATCTAATCCCGCCGCTATACCTGTTTTTACATATTCTAAACCGTCAGACAGTGTATAAGCCATCTCAATATCTGCCGTAGCACCTGCCTCCTGCATGTGATATCCAGAAATAGATATGCTATTAAATTTTGGCATATGTTGACTGGTAAAAGCGAAGATATCTGAAATGATACGCATACTTTCTTTTGGCGGATAGATGTACGTATTACGAACCATGAACTCTTTTAAAATATCGTTCTGTATAGTTCCGCTTAACTTATCCATTGAAACACCTTGCTCCAAAGCCGCAACAATATAAAAGGCCATAATAGGCAGAACAGCCCCATTCATAGTCATGGATACAGACATCTGATCGAGGGGAATACCGTCAAACAAGACTTTCATATCTTCTACCGAATCAATGGCAACCCCGGCCTTACCTACATCGCCCATCACTCGCTCGTGGTCACTATCGTATCCACGATGCGTTGCCAAATCAAAGGCAACAGAAAGACCTTTTTGACCAGATGCAAGATTTCTTCTGTAAAATGCGTTGCTTTCGGACGCAGTTGAAAATCCTGCATATTGACGTATTGTCCAAGGGCGTCCTACATACATGGTAGCATAAGGCCCACGGACAAAAGGTATTTGGCCCGGTAGTGTTCCTAAATGCTCTACTTGTTCTAAATCGTCCTCGGTGTAGGATGATTTAACTTCAATTGTCTCCGGTGTTTTCCAAGTATTTGACATGAACTATAGGGTACTTGAATGACGTTGAAATTCCAATGATTCGGACCAACGAACCACTCTTAGCGGTTCAATGTCTCTATCCGCAAACCGTTCCTTGTGCTCGATTCTACTTAAAGTTGGAGCAATGGTTATCCCTTCTGGCAATTTTTCGGCATCATTGGGATAAAAATTAACACCCAGAACCTTTTCCGGCATTGCCGCTTTGACTTCGCTATCTATTCGGTCTTGTATCCAGCCAGACTTTAAGGCTTCCACAATGCCGCCTATCTGACGAATTTCCTTACATATCAATTTAGCTTCTTTCACAAGAGCTGAAGTTTTATCCTCAATGAAATAGGAACCTTTTGCTGGATCCATTACTCGATCCATTCCGCTTTCATAAGCCATGATAAAATGCTGATTCAATGCTAGTCGTTCACCTTCCGCATCAAACCCTTTAACCACAGAATTATACGGTCGTATTTGTACGGCATCTGCTCCTCCTGTTACTGCGCCAAAAGCAGCAGAAGTGGCTCGTAATAGATTAGAATGTGCATCAAAACTACTCTGATGCGTTGTTGAAGTCTCTGAATAAATTTCCAAATGGACAAAAGGGTAATCATATTCTTCCAATAATTCCCTCCACAAAACCCGTAGAGCTCTGTGTTTGGCAATCTCTTCAAACATATAGGTACCTGAGGTCAAGGCTACCCAGTATTGAGAAAGTCCAACATCCCCAAAATTGGATAAATAAAAATCTAAGTGCGCCAAGGCCAACCCCAATTGCGTGGTGGGTGAAGCACCACAGGAACCGTAAAAATTGGCATTGCAACACATGTATTTCATGCGCGTTGGCGTCAAGCGAGATAATTCACCCAATTCATACATCTTGTTCTCATGCCAAATACCGGTACGAGCAGCAATCTCAATGGGATCAATATTTATAAATCCACTTAATTTTTGAACGGGTATAATTTCATTATGGGCATGGTGTAACAAAGCTTCCATTACTGCAGGCCCACTGCCCTCAACCACTAAACCAAGAGATATGTATTCAAGCTTAATGCCTTCAAGAATTCGGGGCAAGTACTGCTCATCAGTAAGATAGAACAGCAATCCTGATGCACCCTGTTGAAGTCGATTATGCGCCCAATCATTGGCTATAAACTCTTTTTCTACCACGTGCTCTTGCACCATTGTCCACCAAGGATGATTTCTAAACCCAACATTGTTATCAGGAGAAGATGTATATAGTGGCTCGACTACTTCACCGTGCGGATAGCTTCTTTTTTTAAGATCACTCATCAGAAGAGTCCTCAAATTCAATAACGGTTACTGTCTCGCCTTCTTTATGCATCCCAAAGTTTTCACGGGCATAGGTTTCAAAGGCCTCCGGATTGGTATTTAATTGCTTTAGAAGTTCTCTATCCCGTTCGAGTGTGGACTCGTAAAATTCAATATCCGCCTCTACCGCATCAATTTGCTGATTCAATTCTGCATGAATAAAGTAATTGTTGGCATCTAAAAAAATCATCCATAATGCAAAGGAAAAACCCGTGAGAACGTATTGATTGAGAAGAAATTTGGCCAATGGATGCGAAAGCAATTTTTTCATATTCCTAAAGTTACATAAAGACCCCCGAATTTGTATCTACTTGTGCGTATTCTATTAGAATTCATTAGACGCCTTTGCCACATTCTGCAGCTTAACCAATTCGGCATAGATTCCGCCTTGATCAATCAACTCGTCGTGTGACCCTCTTTCAGTAACCTCACCTTCATTTAAAACAAGAATTTGATCTGCATTGCGGATGGTAGATAATCTATGTGCAATGACCACTGATGTTCTACCTTTCATCAATCGCTCCAAAGCTTCTTGTACAAGCTGCTCGCTTTCACTATCCAAAGCACTAGTAGCTTCATCTAGAATAAGTAGTTGAGGGTCTTTTAAAAGCGCTCTTGCAATGGCAATTCGCTGGCGTTGCCCACCACTGAGTTGCACTCCGCGCTCACCAACTGTGGTTTCCAAACCTTCTGGAAATCCCTGTATGAATTCCCAGGCATTCGCTTGCTTTGCAGCCTCTATTATTTGTTCTTCCCCTGCTTTGGTATCTCCATAAGCTATATTCTCCCGAATAGTACCACCAAAAAGCAGCACATCTTGCGGCACAAAAGCCAATGCATTCCGCCAAGCCTTCAAATCAATCTCAGAAAGCGGCTTTTTGTTTACTGTAACTACGCCATTTTCAATAGCGTAAAACCTCATCAATAATGAGGCAATAGTACTTTTACCTGAACCACTTCGTCCTACAAGTGCCAAAGTCTTCCCCCGATTTAAATCAAAACTGACTGATTTCAACACTTGCACATCTGTTCGTGTGGGATAGCTAAAATTCACTTTGCTAAAAGCAACTTTAGATACGTCAATGGACGCCGCATTCTCACTATTTATGTCCATTTCAGGAGTTTCCTCCATTAAATTGAAAATCGTCTCCGTTGCCCCTATGGCCTTTTGTAACTGAGCATAAACGGAGGCTAAACCACCAATAGAACCCCCAATGAATAAGGCATATAAAATAAACTCATTCAGTTTTTCACCTGCCAATTGACCTTCATGTACCATTCCTGCTCCAAACCAAATCACTAAGGCTATGGCTCCAAATAAACCAAAGGTGATGAAACTAGCAAACGCCCCCCGATAATATCCGCCCCTTACCGCGATTCCTACTATTGCACTAACTCGCTTGGCGTATCTGTTGCGTTCCCATGCCTCATTTGCAAACGCCTTAACAGTTTGTATGCCCGCAAAAGTTTCTTCTACTATGGTATTAGAGGCAGCCACTTCATCTTGAACTTTCTTGGAGTATTTGCGAATAAATCTTCCAAAAATGATAGTAACAAGAATTAATGGAGGAATAACTGCGACAATGAACAACGTTAATTTAATAGAAGTGAAGGCGAGTATGGTGATTCCGCCTATTACCATAGAAATACCGCGTAAAAACTCGGCCAATGTTGTTGTTAAGGTCTCCCCTATTTGTGAGGTATCAGAAGCCACCCGTGAATTCAACTCTCCTACTCTTTTTGAAGAGAAAAAAGTCATTGGTAAATGGATCAAGCGACTATACAAATCCTCTCGAATGGCGGCGAGTGCGCGTTCTGTGACGGTAACAAAAATAACTACTCGAAAAAAGCTGGCTATACTCTGAACCAGCAAAAGTCCCATCATCTGCAGCATATTATCCCTAAGGTTATCTGGAGAAGAGGACATTAGACCACCCAAAAGTTTTGGGAACAACAAAGAGGTAATCATCGTTATAAGAAGGAATACGAATCCCAAAGCCCATAGCCCCTTGTGGGGACCAACATAGGCAAAAATTTTACTGAGCTGCTTTAGGTCGCTAATCTTCAGAGTTTTGCGCCTTTTATCTGCTTTATTATTGGATTCGGTAGTTCTTTCACTCATGGCGGCAAAGTTAGGGCATATGGCCTACCTTTGCGACCGAAAATTTAAAGCAATGGCGGGAGCAGAAAATATCAAACCCTACCACAACAGCGAAGCTGAAAAAAAAGAACAAGTAGCAGAAATGTTTGACAATATTTCCAAACGCTATGACTTTTTGAATCACATCTTATCCCTGAACATTGACAAGGGTTGGCGACGCAAAGTAGTTCGAATGATACAAGCCGACCAACCTTCTATGGTGCTTGATGTAGCAACCGGAACAGCTGATCTAGCTATAGCTCTTGCAAAAGGAACAGGAGCAAATATCACTGGCGCGGATATTAGTGAAGGAATGCTTAGTGTTGGCCGCGATAAAATTAACAAGAAAGGATTGTCTAAGAAGATCATTTTGGAATTGGGTGATAGTGAAAATTTACCTTATCCCGACAATACTTTTGATGCCATCACAGTTGCTTTTGGTGTGCGTAATTTCCAAAATCTAAGCAACGGCCTCAAGGACATGATGCGCGTTTTAAAACCTGGAGGGCAGCTTGTAGTCCTTGAGTTTAGCCAGCCGCAGTACTTTCCGTTTAAACAGATTTATTGGTTTTATTTTAAAGCTATCTTACCTACCGTGGGGAAATTAGTAAGCAAAGATCCACGAGCATATACCTACCTTCCAGAGAGTGTTGAAGCATTCCCTTATGGACAAGCATTTGAACAGGAATTGAAGAGCGCTGGACTCACACCCACCAAAACACAACCTGTTACCTTTGGCATTGCCTCCATATATCAGGCAAGAAAATAAGTCAACTTGCGTTAATGTGCTGATGAAATTTCGAATAGCCGTTTTAATTTTGATGATGTCACTCAGTGCTAGTGCGCAATTCTCACGTCTAAGAAATCAGCCCCTTTACGATAAAGCTCCGCTTCACTTTGGTTTCCATATGGGAATCAATTACTACAACTTCAACATGGATTTAAAAGACCTGAGCAAGGTTGAAGACATTTTTGCTGTTGAAGCAGAGGCCCTGCCCGGATATAACATAAATATCATTTCTAACCTTCGCTTAAACGAACATCTAGACCTTCGTTTTACGCCTGGGTTTGCGGCGACTGTCCGACGGTTACATTTTGACCTCATAAATCCATTTACAGAACAGCGTGTTATAGCCACTAGACAAGTAGAAAGTTCTTATGTACAATTTCCTTTGCACTTGAAATTTAAATCGGTACGTATTGATAATTACCGACTCTTCTTGATGGGTGGGCTGCGCTACACCAATGACCTTTCCTCTAAAGCCAAAGTGGTAGATGACAACTTATTTAAGCTCAAGAGGCACGGTGGTGACTATGAGATAGGGTTAGGAGCAGATTTTTACTTCGAATATTTCAAATTTTCACCGCAAATTAGGGCAGCATGGGGACTTAGTAACTTACTTGTGCAAGATGGGACGTTACCCGTGGAGGCCTTTGACGCAATTCGCAACAGAGCCATTCTGATTAACTTTTCTTTTGAATAGTGAGTAAGGGCATTAGCTATATGCTCATCTCCGTTGGGTGCTTTGCAGCTGTAAACTTGATGGTGAAATTCTTGCCTCATCTGCCGGCTACAGAATTGGTTCTTTTTAGATCGCTAATCACTTTTTTGTTGAGCTATACCCTTCTAAAAAGGAAAAAGGTCAATCCTTGGGGCAGGGACAAAAAGTGGCTGCTCATTCGCGGTATAGCAGGAACTACGGCGTTGACCATGTTTTTTTATACCATTCAAAAAATGCCACTGAGTGCAGCGGTAACCGTTCAATACCTCAGCCCGTTTTTTACTGCTTTTATTGCTGGATTATTACTAGGAGAGCGCACACGCTGGGTACAGTGGTTGTTTTTCGTTATCTCATTTATTGGAATTGTAGTTGTTAAAGGATCTAGTGCTCAGATACCACCTGTTCTATTGGCGCTAGGTGTTATCTCTAGTATGTTCTCTGGACTTGCCTACAATAGCATTAGAAAACTTAAAAATGAAGAGCCCCTAGTGGTCGTCATGTACTTTCCATTAGTGGCTTTCCCAATTATGGTAGTTTTTAGTTTCTTCAATTGGGTCATGCCGCATGGCACAGACTGGATTTTGCTCATCGGCATTGGTCTAATGACGCAATTTGCTCAACTATATATGACCAAATCCTACCAATTATCTGAAGTAAATACCGTGGCTCCCTTAAAGTATATTGGTGTCCTATTTGCCTTAACATGGGACATACTCTTGTTCGACTTCATACCAAACGTGCAAATGTATGTAGGTATACTCCTAGTTATTGGTGGTGTAGTTTTGAATTTGAGATTCAAACATCAATTGAAGCGGCGTACTGATACAACAGTGTAGCACCACTTACCGCAACATTTAAGCTTTCCATCTTGCCCGATACAGCAGGAATGGTTACCGCATTTCCCGCTGCTTTGAGTATTTGGGAAGGTCCTTGACCCTCATTTCCTAAAACTAGGATGGTTTTAGCCGGCCAAGAAAAATCTCTAGCACTTTCTCCTTCCATATCTGCGATTACAAAAGTGTAGCCGTTTTTCTTTGCCCAATGCACCCAATCCAATTCATCTTTTTGCACCGCATTTACATGAGCATGTGCACCCATGGAGCTCTGCACCACTTTTGGAGAAAACACATCTACTGTGCCTTCAGTGGTAGCAATAGATTTCACATCATACCAAAGGGCAGTTCGCAATAACGTGCCCATATTTCCTGGATCTTGAATACGATCTAGCAGCAGAATTAAGGAATCTTTTTCAAAACCCTTCGAGGACGATTTAGGTTGCTCAAAAAGAGCCAAAATCGGTGACGGTGTATCCAAAGCAGTGATACTTTTCATTTCTGATGCACTGATTTTCACTACATTTTCACCTTTAAACACAGCGTCTAACTCGTCGGTGTAATAAACTATATGAGCAGAGATGCCTGCAGAAACAAAATCTCGCACTAACTTCATTCCTTCAGCAACAAAAAGTCCCGTTTTTTTGCGGTTCTTGCGATAAGTTAGACTGCGAATTAATTTTTCAGCGTTTTTAGTAAGCACCTGTGAACAATTTTCCTGCTAAAATAAGGCCTATTTACTTGAACTTCCTTTGGATGGTATTCACTGCCTTCTTTTTGACAAGCTGCACAGGATTACGCAGAATAAGTGCAGAAGAGCCTATACTTGTTGAAAACAACATCAAAGTAAATGGCAACACCTCTAGATCAGATGATGACTATGATATAATGCGTCAGCGTCCTAATCGAGGATTTGGTAATATTCGCCTTTTCTTAACGCTCTATCAATGGGGCGAACGGGCAGGTGAGAATGCTGTAGGCAACTGGCTGCGAAACATTGGGGAAGCACCCACTTATTACGATAGTATTGCTCGGTTGAATACAGCATCTCAACTACAATTACATTATTTCAACCTTGGATATTATAAAACTATAGTCGAGTCTAATCATAAAATTAAAGGCAAAAGAGTTCGAGCTTATTACGAGATTGAAACCGGGCCGTCCTACCTGTCCAATGCATACTCTATTACTTCAACTAGTCGAGTAATGGACAGCACCCTACAATACTTCACGTCAACATATACTGCTGGAAATCCTATAGAAGCAGAGCAATTAGAAAATGAACGTATTGCAATTAACAACTTCCTCAAAGACCAAGGGTTTTATACTGCTAAACTGGGTTGGACTTATTTTGAAATAGATACTACATCTGGACCGCAGAATAGCACGGTAGCATGTGTTGTAGACCCTTACGTATACGGTGATGATTTAACACCTAAATACTTAAAGACCATTCGCGTTCAACCTACATTTAGTTATTCAACTATTAAAAAAAATATAGATAGCACGCGCACTGTTCATGGGATAGATGTATTGCAATCCGAATTAAAATTTCGACCTGCATTTTTGGACCGTCAAATATTTCTAGAACAAGGCCAGTTGTACAGTAATTCTGATCTACGAGAAACCTATAAAAACCTCAGCTCATTAGGATTGTTCCAAAATGTTGAATTGGATATTTATCCGGAAAATGACGCCCTTAAAACAGAAATAAAATTAGTGCCGCTGCCTAAACGGGCGGTTACTGCAGCATTAGAAGGTTTAGGAAACAATGGTTCATTGGGTCTGGGCGGAAATATAAGTTGGGACAACAGGAACCTCTTTAAAGGTGGAGAACTTTTGCGACTTTCCATTGGTGGATCGCTTACTGAGCAGCGAAATTCAAACAATACCAGTTGGCTCATAGATGCGCGTGAATTAAATACAAGCCTTAGTTTAAACCTACCCACTTTGTTGTTACCCAATTCATGGTTGCCCAAACAAAGTAGAAAATGGTCGCCAAAAACAACCTTTAATGCGCGAGCGTCCTATCAATTCCGTGCAAATGAGTTCAACCGTCTTAATATTACCTCCGGAGTTGAGTACTCCTGGAGAATAGGTAGAACGTACCACAGGCTCACACCTTACAATTTATCGCTTGTTCAAATAGATCTCAATTCCACCAATACGCCGTTCTTATTCTTGGGATTTCAAGACCTTGTTTTTTCTGGATCTAATTATTCTTACAGTAATACGTGGCAAAAGGGAAAAAACAGATTCTTCCTTGGCTTTGATGCTGAAACGGGCGGTCACCTATTCAATCTTGTAGGACGCACAGAAATTGCTGGTATACCTATAGCTCCTTATGTAAAGGGATCTCTGGACTTCCGCTATTTCCACCAAATAATACGTAAACGAGAGTGGGCCATTCGTGGATTTATTGGTATGAGTGAAGCATGGGGAATGGAAGGAAATTTTGTGCCTTTTGAAAAATCATTTTTCATGGGGGGTTCCAACGACTTACGCGGATGGACAGCCTATCATTTTGGCCCAGGAGCTACCTCTGAAAATATTCTTCAGACGGAAGGTTTTTTTGCTGCTGCACCAATTAAGCTGCTCTTCAATGCCGAATATC
>PXYR01000062.1:7291-9945 GCA_003023665.1 Bacteroidota bacterium | reverse complement strand
CTTATGCGCGTCCTCCAAAGGAGCGGCATATGAGTCATTTTGATATAGGTTGGCTAGTAGGGTTCTTGGACTTTTTAGACCACACCGCAGAGAAAAAACGCGGCTTGGTCTACGGAATCACTATTGCGATAGTTGGATTGAGTATATATGGAGTGACTAAAATCGAAACTGCAGGTAATTTAACAGCGGACTTCAATAAGGATTTGAACATCTATAAAGACGTCAAATATTTTGAAAGCAAGTTTGGAGGTGTGATACCAATGGATATCATTATTGATACAAAGCGTGAAGGAGGCGTTGAAAAATTGAGCACTCTGCGGCGTATTGAGCAGCTCCAGGATTCTTTGGCTACTTTACCAGAATTGAGCCGTGCAGTCTCATTGGTGGATGCTGTAAAATTCGCAAAACAAGGAGTGATGTTTGGCAATCCTGATTTATATGAACTTCCTACGCGTAGCGAACAGCAATGGCTTTTAGCGTATATGCCTAGAAATGCTAAAGACCAAACTGGGCTGGCCAGTTCCATGGTTACTCCTAATGGTCAGAAGGCAAGAATTACGGTTCAAATGGCTGATCTTGGGACACCTGAAATGAAAGCGTTGACTTCAAAAGTGAATCAAATGGTTGCCAGTGTTTTTCCCGACAATCGATTTGATGTAATTATTACAGGAGCTTCCATTAAGTTTATTCGTTCAACGACCTATTTAATCAACAACCTTATTCTTTCACTGAGTATTGCAATTGTTGCCATATCCATAATTATGGCTTTGCTGTTTATGAGTTGGAGAATGGTCATAGTAAGCTTGATTCCCAACTTAATTCCCATGTTATTCACGGCAGGAATTATGGGATATTTTGGTATCCCGTTGAAGCCTTCAACCATATTGGTGTTTAGTATTGCTTTTGGTATTTCCGTAGACGATAGTTTGCATTTCTTGGCAAAGTACAAGCAAGAATTAAAAGCTAATAATTGGAATATAAAATGGGCGGTTAAGAGTTCTATTGTAGAGACAGGTTTGAGTATGTTTTACACCTCTATAGTGCTTTTTTGTGGCTTTTCAGTATTTATGACTTCCGGGTTCGGAGGAACACAGGCATTAGGACTTTTGACCTCAATTACACTGCTTGTTGCCATGTTGAGCAACTTAATATTATTACCTTCATTTCTGCTTTCCATAGACAACTGGTTGAGTAAAAGTGACTTAAGTGATAACATCCTTGATATTTATGATTCAGAGGTTGATAGTGAACCCGACACAGAAAAAAATTAAACCATGAAGGGAATTATTCTCGCCGGTGGCTCCGGTACTAGACTGCATCCATTAACATTAGCAGTAAGCAAGCAACTGATGCCTGTTTACGATAAACCAATGATTTATTATCCGTTGAGTACGCTGATGCAAGCAGGTATTAATGAGATATTGATTATTACTACTCCGCATGACGCTCCATTGTTTAAAAAACTGCTTGGTGACGGCTCTCGTCTTGGTTGTAAGTTTCATTATACCATACAAGAAAACCCGGAAGGCCTAGCGCAGGCGTTTATACTGGGTGAAGAATTCATTGGCGATGATAGCGTTGCCTTGATTTTGGGTGATAATATATTCTATGGTTCTAACATGGCAAATGTTCTAAAGGCAAGCAAAAATCCTCAAGGAGGAGTTGTTTTCGCCTATAGAGTGAGTGATCCTGAGCGCTATGGCGTAGTAGAATTTGACGAGGATATGAAAGCGCTTTCTATTGAGGAAAAGCCTGAATTTCCTAAAAGTGATTATGCAGTACCGGGCTTGTATTTCTACGATAATCGAGTAGTAGATATTGCCAAGAATTTGAAACCTTCTCCAAGAGGTGAACTGGAAATTACAGATGTCAACAAAAAGTATCTGGAATGGGGTGAACTAGAAGTAGGAGTGTTGGATCGAGGAACGGCTTGGTTGGATACTGGAACTTTTGCAAGCCTTCAACAAGCTGGTCAGTTCGTTGAGGTGATCGAGGAACGCCAAGGGTTAAAAGTAGGATGTATAGAAGAAATAGCTTTTGAACAAGGGTTTATAGATTCGAATCAACTCAAGCAAATTGCGCAGCCTCTTGTGAAGAGTGGCTATGGAAAGTACCTCTTGAAATTGCTCAAATAGAATGAAACAACTCGCTACTCTACAAGCGCTCTTCCAAGCGGAGGTGGATCAATTGAATTTGGGAACTACACCGGAGATGTTGTATGATCCTATGCATTACATTTTACAATTGGGAGGAAAGCGTTTACGACCTATCCTCTCATTAATGGGTTCTGGCATCTACGGTGATCCTGCCAAAGCAATGCCTCAAGCAATGGCCATAGAGCTGTTCCATAATTTCTCGCTGATTCATGATGATATAATGGATGCAGCTCCATTGCGCCGGGGAAAAACCACTGTTCACATGAAGTGGAATGAAAACGTAGGGATTTTATCTGGAGACGGAATGCTGGTAAAAGCATATCAGTACATTGCCAAATGTGATGCCTCTGTTCTACCTGAAGTTTTAGATACGTTTTCTAATACTGCTCTTGAGGTATGTGAGGGACAGCAGATGGATATTGATTTTGAGACTATGGATGAGGTGACCGCGTCTGCTTACATTAAAATGATCCAATACAAAACCTCTGTTTTGTTGGG
>PXYR01000062.1:5146-6815 GCA_003023665.1 Bacteroidota bacterium | reverse complement strand
GGGTTATTTTTGCCGCCAAATCTCTATGTCATGAATGTATTGGTATTAGGCTCTGGTGGTCGAGAGCATGCGTTATCGCATAAAATATCACAAAGTAATCGTTGTGAAAAATTATTCATAGCTCCAGGAAATGCGGGTACCGCTAGCTTAGGCGAAAATGTCAACTTGAACATAGAAGATGCGATTGAGGTCGGGGCATTCGTAAAAGCGAATGCCATTGGAATTGTTGTTATTGGTCCAGAAGCGCCACTAGTTTCAGGACTTCACGATGGGCTCAAAGCAGACCCTTCACTATCTGACCTTGTTGTAGTTGGCCCGCGCCAAGCGGCTGCGGAGTTAGAGGGGTCTAAAGACTTTGCTAAGAAGTTTATGATTCGTCACAATATACCCACGGCAGCCTACGAAACTTTTACCAAAGACACTTTGGAGCAGGGTCAAGCTTTTTTAGAAACGCTAGATCCTCCTTACGTTTTAAAAGCAGACGGTTTAGCCGCTGGTAAAGGTGTACTAATTATTGAAGACCTCCAAGAAGCAAAAGACGAACTCAAAAATATGCTTATTGATGCAAAGTTTGGGGATGCTTCAACTCGTGTGGTTATAGAAGAATTCCTATCAGGCATAGAGTTTAGCATATTTGCCTTGGCCGACGGTCATGGTGGTTATGCCTTGTTGCCTGAAGCAAAGGATTACAAGCGAATTGGAGAAGGTGATACGGGTTTAAATACAGGCGGTATGGGTGCTATTAGTCCCGTACCGTTTTTTGACGATGCCCTTCGAAATCGTACCATTCAAGAAATAATTGAACCAACCATTAAAGGATTGGTAAAAGACAATTTACCCTATCAAGGTTTTGTGTTTTTTGGATTAATCAATACCGATAGAGGTCCTAAGGTAATTGAATACAATGTGCGTATGGGTGATCCGGAGACAGAAGTCGTTATTCCCCGAATCCAAACAGATATCATAGATCTATTTATTGCCATGGATAATGGTACTATTGACCAAATAAAGGTAGATGTCAATCCACAAACGGCAGCTACTGTAATGGCTGTGAGTGGCGGTTATCCTGGTTCTTACGAAAAAGGTAAGGTGATTGATGGACTGCGTGATTTTGAACAGACAACCGTTTATCATGCAGGTACTAAACTTCAAGACAAGGTGATTACCTCAGGTGGCAGAGTGATGGCATTTACGAGCTTTGGAGTGGATAAAGAAGACGCTTTGTCTAAGAGTTATGCAGCCTTAAAAGAGGTTAGCTTTGAGGGAATGAACTATCGTAAGGATATTGGTTTTGATCTCTAAACAAAGGCTGGCGTTCAAATCAATGGAGCACTAACAAAAAAAGCCCCGGAAAATACCGGGGCTTTTTTGTAAATCATTTTTGGATTACGCTTCACCATTTGCTTTGTGCTTTCTCATTTGAAGCACCCAGTATAATAGTCCACCTGCAATGATTAGCATAAATATCCTATTTACAGTATCTCCTGCAAACGGAAGTATTTTAAAAGTTGCTTGGAATAATTCTCCTAAGCCTTCAAAGAAATTTCTTAACATAGCATGAGCGTTTGAATGCGCTAAAATAATACAGAAAAAGCAATGCTCATTCGCCAATTTAGAAAGATTGATAGTTATTCTTGGATCAAGTTATTTCTCACTGCAATTGCTGTGG
>PXYR01000062.1:0-4844 GCA_003023665.1 Bacteroidota bacterium | reverse complement strand
CTAATTTTTAGTACGGGAAACGGCTATTTTTTTGGGATTTGTTCCCTTTTGATTCTGCTACGCACAGTTAATTGGAGACCGTTGTATCTACTTCAATGGTTAATCGGTTTGCTTTTCCCCTTATTGATTACTTACCTTCTTAGCGTTAATGGAGTTATACATGTAACCTTTGAATGGGTCACGGTTCATCCCTTTAATATGAGTATTTGGCTGCCGTTATCTTTACTTTTTATCTTGACGCTTAATCAAGTATTCTATTCCTATAGAAAGGCAAATCAAACAAATAAGAGGCGGACGTTATTATCGTTATTCTTATTTGTATTCGGTGCAATTGGTGCATGGCAAGGAGTAGGGGCCATGGCAATGGCAACATCCATGTTAGGTCTTAGTTTTCAAGTTTCCAATGCGCTTCATTACTCTAAACCAAGATGGTACATTGAAGGAATCGGACTTATTATTGTTGTATATAGCAGTTTGCT
Organism: Bacteroidota bacterium; assembly: GCA_003023665.1. Lineage (GTDB taxonomy): Bacteria > Bacteroidota > Bacteroidia > Flavobacteriales > Schleiferiaceae > UBA10364. The sequence continues at coordinate 4,365 of PXYR01000062.1, read as the reverse complement.
GCTTTTCGGCGTTACACTTCCCATATGAAGCAAAAACTTCTAGTTATTCGGTTTTCCTCTATAGGTGATATTTTACTTACCGCTCCGGTAATATGCGAATTGAAGGAGGCAGGACATCATATTACCTTTTTGGTTAAGAGCCGTTTTAAGTCCACCGCACTCCTCTTGCACGGTATAGATGTAGTATTGTGCTGGGAAGAGTCTTCAAAACAAATTCTTCATGTAGGATCAGCTGGTTTTGACCGGATAATTGATCTACAAGGCACAGCGCAATCAAAAAGATTTACCAAAAAACTCGGGATCCCGACGGATACCTTCAAAAAGCCTTATGCGCGCAGAGCACTCTTGATAGCAACCAAGGATCAACGTTATGCCCTTACTCCGGTTGTTGATCGTTATGCTGAAGCGGCAGGTGTTGCGCTTAAAACAAAAGAAATAAAATTTAATATAAAGGTCCAAACCCAATGGATGGATAGGATCGTGATCGTGATAGGTGGCTCTAAATCAGGGAAACGATTAGTAAATCAACAGTGGCTAGAGATTATTAGTAGTTTACCACAGCGGGAGGTGGTGCTATTAGGGGGTCCGGATGATCAGAAAACAGCACTTGAAATCATTTCGACTTTTCCAGAATGCATGGATGCCACCCATACTTCGGTGGAAGAGGGAATGGCCGTTATTCAAGAGGCGAAGTTGGTGATTAGTGGAGATACTGGATTTATGCACGCTGCTGCTTTAATAGGGGTGCCTCTCATTAGCCTATGGGGAGCAACGCATCCATCTTTAGGATTTGGACCATGGCCCGCTAGAGCTAATCAGCGTTGTATAATTACGCAGGCTTCTTCACCACAAAGTAAGCATGGTAAAGTGCCATTTTATGCGGCAAATCCAATATTGAAATTGGATACTAAAGAAATCCAAAATGCTATTGCTGAGATTCTTCAGGATAGAACAAAGCTTTAAGCTCAGTTGCCGCCTCTGGCTCCATTTTCCCTGCAATTATCAATGCCAATTGCCTTCTGCGTAGAGCGGAAGCAAAACGTTCCTTTTCTAATTCCGTTTCCGGCTCAATCTTAGGAACATTTATGGGATTGCCTAATTGATCTACCGCCACGAAAGTAAAAATCCCTTCATTGGCTTTAATTCTAGCTCCGTTGGGTCGTTGTTCTTCTAAAAAAACGTCTGCAATGATTTCCATTGAAGATGAAAATGCGCGACTAACTTTGGCTTCAATGGTTACGATAGATCCGTGAGGAATAGCGTTTTTGAAGGCAACATTATTTATTGTTGAGGTAACCACCTGACGTTTGCAATGACGGTGAGCCGCAATTGCACAACAACGATCCATCCAACTTAGAAGCTGTCCTCCAAAAAGGTTGTTCATCTGATTGGTGTCGTTAGGCATGACAATTTGTGTCATTACTGTAAGACTATCCTTGGGATGTTTTATGGTACTCATACGTGGTGTTGGATTGACTACAAAGGTAGTCTATGGGTGCTTAGTAGGCGTAAATCCAAGCGCCTGAATTTACGGAGGACTTGATAGTAGTCATGGCCTGTAGGGCTTCTGTTCTTGAGTTATAATGCCCAATTCCAACTTTTCTCAAGGAGCCGGGGATTATAGACACATTCATTCCTTTGGCAGCTAAATCAGCGGCATACTTGTCTGCGTTGTCTTTTTCTTTGAAAGAGCCTACCACAACGCTATACCCTTTGGAATGAATGGTTTTATCTACTTCAACCGCTGTGCTTTCAATTGTAGTTGGGGCGGGAATCACCTCAGCCTCTTCAATAGTATCTTCAATCTCAACTTCTGTATTACTGGAGGCATTGATTTCTTCAGTTTGGTTGAACCATCCTGCTACTTGAGTTGCAACAGAACTTTGCATAACTCCCAAGCCAAACAATGCTGCAACAGCGGCAGCCGCACCGGCGCGCTGCCATGCTTTTAGGGTGTTTTTAGTGTCTTCTACAGGAATCTTTAAGCTCGCAACCACTTTGGATTGTAAAGCACTTTGTTCTTCTAATTTGTGAATCATTATGGGAACGAAACCAAAGCTTTGGGCGTCAAAAGTACCGGGCTCAGCATTGAACTTATTTCCAGACGGAAAGGAACCTAGACCGGATAACATTACTACATTCCCTTTATCAATTTCATTTTGCCAACCTTTTATCTTTCTTCCAATCCATTGTTCGGCTACCTCCATAGAAGCGCCTAACGATTTCATCACCTCAGGGAGGAGTGTGTCTTTTTTTGACCCTGGATTTGGGCTAAAATGCAAATATTGACCTGCAGGGAATACCGTATTTGTGATGTGATTCCAACGCACTGCTTCCTTCTTTAGATAGAAAGTTCCCCAACCGGATAAATGTACTTTTCCAGTTTTTTGTAAGCGGCTCGATATAATGGATTCAATCCTCATTAATACAAAAATGCAGAATGTGTGAATAACTACATTTTATTATTTGAGGTTAAGCTGCTAATTTTTTAAGGTTAATGTTAATAACTGCTATGAACCCGCTGCTTATACTCCATTTTTTCAAGGGAATTACTAACGCTCAAAAGCATTCAATAATCGCTACAAATCAGTATAGTGAAAAAGAGCTAAAATCTAAGGTATATCAAACGCTAAGAGGGAAAGAAAGCTTTGAGTTAAGTTGGGATAAAGCTTCGAGTCTTGCCTTAAAGGAACACGACATTTGCCAAAGGGAGGGTGTGATCGTTTTGTATGCTAATGATGTTGATAACTTCCCTTCAATTTTACTGGAAATTTCCGATCCCCCGGTGGTACTTTTTGGAAGAGGAGGTTGGAACAATAAAAAAGTACCCTTAAGTGTCATTGGATCTAGGAAAATGACCAACTACGGTAAACACCAATGCCGTCATTTTGTGGAAGACCTTAGTCAGTTTCCAATAAATATTATTAGCGGTTTGGCCATGGGGATTGATGCAGTAGCTCACCAAACTGCTGTGGATTGCGGAGCCACAACACAAGCGTTTTTAGCAGGAGGTTTGGGCCACATAAGTCCAAAAAGAAATGCGCTGCTTGCCCAACAAATAATCGACTCGGGAGGAGGATACTTTACAGAACAGCCTTTTCACACCGTCAGTTTACCCCAATATTATCCCGTCCGTAATAGATTAATCGCCGGCGCTTCATTAGCTACGCTTGTTTTGGAGGCCGCAATGAAAAGTGGCGCAATGATTACGGCCAATCAAGCCTTTGGTTACGGACGAGAAGTATATGCTCTGCCAGGCGCTTTATTTCAACCAATGAGTGAAGGCCCCAACAAGTTGATTGCAGATCAAATCGCATCCATTGTGTTAGATCCCACATCATTTGCGAGTAACTTTTATCCACTTTGGTCTAAAAATCGCGGTGAAATAGACTTGAGTAAATCGTTGGAAGGAGAGCTAATTCAGCATTTTCCACATGGAAGAAAGGTCCATTCTGCATATTTGAAAAGGGTTTTAAAAGTGACTAACTCTCAGCTTTTCAAGTCATTACATGTTCTATTAGAGCTTGAGGTAATTCAAAGAATTGGTCCACACACCTATGCTCGAAAAACTGCTGATTGAATGTAATTCCAAGTGAACATTTATTCTACATTTGTTGAAGAAACCTATCATAATAAACAGACATTTATGTCAAGCCAGTACCAAGCGCAGATTGACACTTTCGTAGAGAAAGTGGATGCTGCCAACCCAAATGAGCCTGAGTTTATGCAGGCTGTGGTCGAAGTGGCCGAATCCGTAATCCCATTTATTGAAAACCATCCTAAGTACAAGGGCAAGAGCTTATTAGAGCGTATTGTTGAGCCTGAACGCATAGTGATGTTCCGAGTGCCTTGGACAGATGACGAAGGCAACGTGCATGTGAACAAGGGCTATCGAGTTGAGTTCAATAGTGCAATTGGTCCTTACAAAGGAGGATTACGTTTTCATCCCACGGTGAATTTGAGTGTTCTCAAGTTTCTCGGCTTCGAACAGATATTCAAGAACTCACTAACCACGCTGCCTATGGGTGGCGGTAAAGGAGGGTCTAATTTCAACCCAAAGGGTAAATCAGATGCTGAAGTCATGCGTTTTTGTCAGTCATTTATGACTGAATTAAGCCGTCATATTGGCCCTAATACAGATGTTCCCGCCGGTGATATTGGCGTGGGTGGTCGTGAAATAGGCTATATGTTTGGTCAGTATAAGCGCCTTCGCAATGAATTTACTGGCGTGCTAACTGGGAAGAGTCTAAGCTGGGGTGGATCGTTGATCCGACCTGAGGCAACAGGATACGGAACGGTATACTTTGCCAAAGAAATGCTTGCAACCAAAGCAGATACTTTTGAAGGCAAACGCGTAGTTATTTC
>PXYR01000061.1:8036-10109 GCA_003023665.1 Bacteroidota bacterium | reverse complement strand
TAATATTCCTGAATTAATACGTCCATTGGAATATGTAGATGCTTATTGATTTTTCGGATCATGCTCAGCGATAGCTTACGTCTACCGCTGAAGATTTCGCTTACCCTACTCTTATACCCAATGATATAAGCAAGGTCAACCGGTTTCATGTTCAGTTGTTCCATCCTCCATCGGATTGCCTCTATTGGCGAAGTCTGCTGCATGGGGAAGTTACGGTCTTCAAAACGTTCAATTAAAATGGATAATATTTCAAGTTCATCGCCCTCAGGAGTCTTTAAAGGGGCGTCAAAGATTTCGTTTACACGGGCTAGTGCGTGTTGGTAATCTTCTTCGGTATGAATGGGTTTTATATTCATATTATATCGTCTTTGCGTCAATTTTATCATAGGCTTGGTGTGAACCTATAAATCGTATAAGTACTAACTGGTGGTCAAAGTTGATACGGACAATTAGTCTGTATCTATTCCCTTTTATTTTGAAGATAAATCTTGTATTTCCAATAGAACGTGCCATGGGATATTGTTTGATCACGTCATTCGCAGAATGCCATTTTGTAGACTTCACGTGGTAATACCATAGTTTTAGTGGTGTTTCTGTCGCAGGGTGCTGCTTCCAAAATTCTTGTAGGGTCCGTTTAGCAATTATTCTCATAACAAAGGTAGGAATTAGTTACCAATTTGGTAACTAATTTGGATTTTTGTATTGGTGTGAATTTTCGGACACATGAGTTACTTGTTTTTTCCTAGTCCTTTGAAATCATTCGACTTGTTTTGACTAGCCATGTTTTCCCTTAGCGCAGTATCCAATGGACTTTCAATAGCCAGTGCCGTGTGCTTCGCCACATGGGTGTAGATCATGGTGGTTTCAGGCTTGCTGTGGCCCAAAAGTTCTTGGATGTATCTCATGTCTACCCCTTTTTCTAATAAATGGGTGGCATAACTGTGGCGCAGCATATGAGGGGTGACGTGTTGGTGGATGCCCGCATTTTTCGCTGCCCTTTGCACAATTTTAGCTACGGAAGTAGGGCTGTATTGGTCGCTCTTTTGTCCTTCAAACAGGTAGGTAGTAGGTTGGTAAAAGTGGATGTATTCCTTGAGCAACGGATAGATGCTTTGGGGTAGGGGCAGCAGCCGTTCTTTGCCCCATTTCCCTTCTCTAACATGAAGAGAACCCCGTTCTAGGTTGAGGTCTTTAGGTTCTAAATTTAGGACTTCTCCGCGCCGCAGCCCGCAAGAGTAGAGAAAGGAGATAATGAGCCGGTGTTTCACATTTTGGGTGCGGGCTATCATTCTAATCACTTCCTCAACAGCAATCACTTTGGGTTTGGTTTGATTAGCACGTGGGCGCACTAATGTATCCGGCTGAATGGGATTGTTAAAGTGCTGCAAGAGCAGCTTTAGGGCACTCACAAATTGGCGCTGCGTGCTGTTGGCCTGCTGAAAAAGATGGGCAGCGCGGTATTTGTTGATTAGGATGATGGTCAGTTCCTGCGGCGGAGTGGGGTGCTGGTGACTCAGGAGTTTACACATCATGTTCGTATAGGTGTTGATGGTGTTTTGAGCATAACCCCTAGCGTAAAGCATTTCTTGATAGGATTCTAGGTAGCTGCGCGTCTGCGGTTTTATGTTTTGTATTAGGGTGAGTGAAAGCGGTTTTTTAGTGATAATCTCTAGGGATCCAAAGGGTTCAGCGGCTTCTTGCAACTGAACCCAATGCTCTTTGGAATAGGCCAGTAGCCAGCACTTCAACTCCTTGCGCCAGGTGGCGCCAATGCGATGCAACGCGCGGTTTAGGGGACGGTAGAAAGGGGTTCTCAAGGAGAAATACCTCCCTGAGGAATCGCGAAAATCGCCAACGGTAATGATGAAGTGCTTGGCCATGGGCTAGTGCATTTACCTTATAAGATGACTTCATCTTTTTGTGCCGCCTAGCAATGTGAGCAAGTAAAAGTTATGTCCGAATTTGGGATAGAAAAAACAAGCGCGGTAGGGGAGGTTCCCTACCGCGCTGTAACCAAGAATACAAAGAGTGGTTTTAGATTTTTATGATTCTAAAGTTCTTCTCAAAGGAGGT
>PXYR01000061.1:0-7702 GCA_003023665.1 Bacteroidota bacterium | reverse complement strand
AGCAGAAAAACCGGGGCAGGGTTCTCAGGTCCATGTGGATCCAATTGTTTCAGAATGTCATAAAATCTGGAAGTGAATTGGCTCAGGTGCGCTGGAGCATCGTAATACAGGTTTTGCTCCAGTTGTTCAGGTCGCAGATTCTTTTGACAATACGCCTCAAATGCCTTCTTAAAGTGAGGAAGCTGACTTTCATGGAGCGTCATTCCTGCAGCATATTTATGTCCTCCAAATTGAATGAGGTGTTCCTCGCAGGCTGTAAGCGCTTCGTAGAGGTCAAAGTCGGTCACCGAACGCGCACTCCCGGCGAGCGTATCCCCGCTTTTGGTCAGCACAATGGTGGGGCGATACCGTGTTTCTACCACCTTGCTGGCTACTATTCCTACTACGCCTTTGTGCCAATCCGGTTGGTATAAGACGTTTGAAAAAGGAAAGCCTTCCACGTCAATGAGTTCTTTGGCCTGATCAAACATCTCCTTTTGAACTTCACGCCGCTCCGTATTAAACTGTTGAATCCGCTGCGCCAATTCTCGGTGTGCTTCAGCCTTATTTGAACGCAGCAATTCAACGGCTCTTAGGCCGCTTTCCATTCTGCCGGCGGCATTAATTCTTGGGCCAATGGTGAACCCTAGGTCTCTAAAAGTTAGTGTTGCCGGATTCTTAGCCGCAACTTCAAGCAATGCTTTGATTCCGGCTCTGCATGCGCCACTCTGTAGACGCTTCATGCCAAAATGGGCAAGGATCCGATTCTCTCCCGTAACATGTACAATATCTGCAGCTATAGAAATAGCGCAGAGGTCCAGGTGAGGGTAGAGGTGGTGTTCGTGGGGCAGTCCCCAGCGCTCGCAGAGCGCTTGACATAATTTGAAGCCCACTCCGCATCCAGAGAGTTCCTTGTAGGGGTAGGGACAATCAGAACGCTTGGGATTAAGAATGGCTTTTGCTAGCGGAAGTTCTTCCTCTGGACGGTGATGGTCGCACACAATAATATCAATACCTAACTGCCGTGCATGGGCAATTTGGTCAAAAGCTTTTATCCCACAATCCAGGGCAATAATCAGCGTAATGCCCAATTCAGCTGCTAGGTTTATGCCGTCAAAAGACAAGCCGTATCCTTCTTTGTAGCGGTCTGGGATATAGGGTTCAATGGGAAACTTACCGTCAAGAAAATCGCACATCAAAGCTACAGAAGTGGTGCCATCCACATCGTAATCGCCAAAGACCATAACATGCTCCTTTTTTAATCGGGCTTGCTCAATACGTTCTACGGCCTGCTCCATATCCTTCATTCGGTAAGGATCGTGGAGGTGCTCTAGTTCGGGCCTAAAAAAACTTTTGGCTTCTTGATAATCTTGAATTCCCCGCACAGCCAATACGTGAGAAAGTAGCGGGTCCTTGGTGACCTCAGCAGTTAAAAGAGATGTAATGCCTGGCTCGGGAGCCGGCCTTGGGCTCCAGCGCATCAGGATTCCTTTTTAATAAGTTCCGTTTGGTAATCCACGCTGTACTTATGCACCAAGGCAAAGAGTTCGTGAATAAAGGCAGGGGACATGTGCTTACTTTCTGCTCGCGCAGTTTGCTCCTGAACCAATTTCAACCAGCGCTCCATATGAAAAATGCTCAGGCCCTCGCGTTCTTTGATTGCGGCAATGTCTTTTACCTTTTCAAATCGCTTTTGAAGTACATCCACAATTTGATCGTCCAAGACGTCTAATGCTTCGCGTAAAGTGGCTAGTTCTGCATTGGGTTCAACGGGGACCTCGGTATGAATTTTTAAGGAGCGTATAATTTCTCCCAACCTACTAGGAGTCACTTGTTGTAGCGGATCGCTTAATGCAACATCTGGGTTTCTATGCGTCTCAATCATCAATCCCTCCATACCTAAGTCCATGGCCACCTGACTCACTTCATGAATGAGGCTGCGGTCACCAGCAATGTGACTTGGGTCGCAGATGATTTTAATTTCTGGCATGAGCGCACGCAAATCAAAGCTATGCTGCCATTCAGGTTCATTGCGGTAGTGGCTTTTAGCCGTAGAAAAGAATCCTCGGTGCACTGCGGCAACCCGCTCTGTTCCTGCGTGTAGAAAACGCTCAATAGCACCGGCCCATAAACCTATTTCAGCATGAATGGGATTTTTGACCAGCACAGGAATCTTCACGCCTTTGAGCGCCTCTGCAATTTCCTGGACATAAAAAGGATTAACCGTTGTTCTTGCGCCAATCCAAAGGACATCTGCTCCTTCCTTCAAGGCCAGTTCAACATGATCTGCATTGGCAACTTCTACCGTGGTTGGAGTCTCGGTTTCTTTACCCGCATCAATGAGCCATCGCATGGCTTCGCTACCAATCCCTTCAAAGGAACCCGGTTTGGTGCGCGGTTTCCAAACGCCTCCTCTAAGTAAAGAGACCGGCGCATGCCTTTTGATCTGCTGCGCGGTTTCCAACATTTGTTCAGGACTTTCCACACTGCAGGGTCCAGCAATTAGTAGTGGGCTAATCGCGGTTGAATCGAACCATTCTTCAATGGATTGTGTGTGGATGGTAGTCATAGCTTGTTAACCCTTTTCCTTGCGTTCTTGTTTGGTTTTGCCACCAATTATCAAAACTATTTCACCCTTTACTCCGCCGCGTTGTTCAACCTGAGCAAGGACTTCACCGGCAGCACCCCGCAAGGTCTCCTCAAACTTCTTTGATATCTCTCTGCTCAAAGCAACGGGACGGTCGCTGCCGCAAAATTCTACAATCTGTCCAAGAGTTTTGATGATTTTATGAGGACTCTCATAAAGTATAACGGTAGAGGTGGATTCAGCAATCTGTAGCAGCTTGGATTGACGCCCTTTTTTAGGCGGTAAAAACCCTTCAAAATAAAAGGTATCGCATGGCAATCCGCTGCTTACCAGGGCAGGAACAAAGGCTGTAGCTCCTGGCAATGTGATAATTTCAATACCCGCTTCTGCGGCGGCGCGAATCAGTAAAAAACCAGGGTCACTAATGCCCGGTGTTCCGGCATCACTCACTAGTGCAATAGTGGCGCCACCTTGCAGTTGTCCAATGTAGCGCTGAACCACCTTGTGCTCATTGTGCATGTGAAAGGATTGCTTGGGGGTTTCAATACCAAAATGCGCAGTGAGTTTGCCGGTGGTACGCGTGTCCTCCGCAAGGATCAGGTCCGCCTCTTTCAAAACGGCAATTGCCCTAAAGGTCATGTCATCTAGATTGCCCACAGGGGTGGGAACTACATAGAGCGCGGCTGCCATTCTATCCGAACCGTTGTTCTACCGCAGCCATAAATCGCTCTGCAGTTTCTTCGTGATCTGCCCAATGGTATTCAGGTACAACGTGGGTATTGAGAAATTCCCGAGCCTCTGAAAGGCTTCCTAGGGTATTTAATTGACTCACTACACGATTAAAATCTTCAGCAGAACCGTCAAACAAGTCTTTTACAAAACCAATTCTATCGTTCAAGCCAAACTTGAGCGCATCGCCTGCTAATCGATCATTGAGACTTTTCTTTTCTCCTGTGACCCCTTTGTCAACCAAGGGTTCTTGCGGCGGAGATTGCTGAGGTTGCGGGGTATCTTCCTCCAATTGATAAACCGTACGTTCCTGAGGAACTTGCTTTAAAACAGGTTCTTCCGGATCAGACTCCGCAGCTTTCGCGGCTTCCTCTTTTTCTATTTCTTCCGCAACATCCACCAAAGAGAGTTGATTGTCTTCTTCATCGGTAGTATTATTTGGTGCAGTCTCTGTAGGAGTAATTTCTGTTTGGCTTTGAAGAGCGGCAATACGCGCTTGAAGTTGCGCTTGAAGGTCTTCTTGTATGGCTTCCATCTGTCCTTGAATGTGCTCCTCTGCAGCCAAAAGCGCAAACTCTTTGTACAATTCCAATACGGCATTTGCCGCATCAGCATTGGATTTAGAACTCACTTGTTGTGCCAATTCCGCCAATTCTGCTTCAATCTGCGTTCTCTTCTTCATAACCCTTTCTCCTAGATACTATATTATCTACCTTTAACGCTTTGAAAGTAGTATTAATCTGTTCTCATGTATCAAAGAGGTATAGAATTTAACCAACAAAAAGGCGGCTGGATAGAAGTAGTGTGCGGTCCCATGTTTAGCGGAAAGACAGAAGAGTTGATCCGTAGAATGCGCCGTGCACAAATTGCAGGACAGAAAGTAGAGATTTTTAAACCCGTTTCGGACGTTCGTTATGACGATCAAGAAGTCGTCAGTCACGATAAGAATTCCATACCCTCCACACCCATAGAAAATTCGTCCAACATGCTGTTGCTCGCAGACGACGTCCAGGTGGTAGGTATTGATGAGGCTCAGTTTTTTGACGACGGTATAATTGAAGTGGCTAATGCCCTTGCCAACCAAGGCAAACGCGTGGTTATAGCAGGACTAGATAAAGATTTCAAGGGCCGTCCTTTTGGACCCATGCCTAACTTGCTTGCCACGGCGGAGTACGTGACCAAGCTTCATGCAATCTGCAGACGCACCGGGGGTCCAGCCCATTTTTCGTACAGAATTGTGGAAGGTGATCAAACCTTTCTACTTGGCGAACAAGGCGAATATGAACCGGTTAGCCGAGTGGTTTACAATGAATTGAATAAAACAAAGAGTGGCCATTAATGCCGCACATATTGCCGCATTAGCTGGTGCCAAGTTGAGGGGTCCACGAGAGGCTGCCTTTACACAATTTGCCTTTGATTCTAGAAGAATTCACAGCGTGCAACCCACTTGTTTTATTGCATTAAAAACAGAACACGCAGACGGTCACCAGTACATTGACAGTGCCATTTCAAGAGGTGCAACTACAGTCATTTGCAGTCGTGAGGACTTCGTAAAAGAATACCCTAATGTTGCCTTTATTGTACACCCCGAACCAATTCAGGTGCTGCGTGCATGGGGTGGCGAACAGCGTGCCCAACTTGCGGGAGACGTATTGGCCATTACCGGGAGCAATGGCAAAACAGTAGTCAAAGAGTGGCTCTATGAATTGTTGGGTGCACCAGAAGAGGTGCATAGAACACATGCAAGCTTCAATAGTGTTTTGGGCGTGCCCCTTACTCTGAGCGCATTGGGATCACCACATCACAGCGCTATTATAGAAGTGGGAATAGACCGTCCCGGTCAAATGGAATCTCATGCAAAATTGGTTCGGCCTACCCTAGGAATATTTACTACACTCGGGGATGCTCACGGGGAACATTTTGAAAACGATCAAGAAAAATTTCAAGAAAAGTGGAAACTGTTTGCTTCTTGCCGCAGTTTGGTGATGAGCAAAAAATCATTTGATTACGCCGTATCACTGCAATTGCCATTACCGCCAAAAGTGGTGCTTTGGGGCAAGGGAGAAGAATTAGATCCGGAAAAAATTGACCAATGGCCGTTTGAAGGTGAATACCAAATTGCCAATGCCATAGCGGCTGTTGGTGGAGCATTGCTTTTGGGTGCTTCCATGGAAGATATTCAAAGACGCTTGGCATTGTTACAGCCTTTGGAAATGCGCATGCAATTTCGCGGTGCAAAAGACGGGGGTTACCTTTTGGAAGATACCTACAGTTCTGACTTGAACAGCCTAAGATGGGCTTTAGAAGAACTGGCAAGCAGTGCGCCTACGGAAAAGAAGTGGGCGGTCTTGAGCCACATGGGTAATCCGGAGCGTACAGCGCAAGCCAAAGAATTGGTTGAGAGCTACCGTTTAGACCGCGTTTGGTGGGTGGAAAAACCAGAAGACGTACCAGAACTTACAGCAAGTTTTGTAGGTCTTGACCTAAGTAAAACCACGGTCCTTGTCAAAGGACAGCGGACCTTCAAATTAGAGCAATTTGCGGCCACTCTTCAAGATCAATACCACAGTACTTGGGCAGAGGTTAATTTGAGCGCCATGCGCAGGAACCTGCAAAGGTTTAAAAAAGTGCTTAGCCCCAATACTAAGGTAATGGCCATGGTAAAAGCCGCCAGTTACGGTTCAGGCACGTTGGAAGTGGCGCGGTGGCTTCAAAGTTTGCATGTGGATTACTTAGGAGTAGCCTTTGCTCAGGAGGCGCTCAGTTTGCGAGCTCAAGGGATTACCATGCCTATATTGGTGCTCAATGTAGATGCGCAACAAATGCCCATGTTGGCAGCTTCATCAGCAGAAGTGGAATTGTTTTCCCGCCATCAATTAGCGCATTGGCTTTCCGTAAAGCGCAATGAGGTTTTGAAGGTGCATTTAAAAATCAATACGGGCATGAATCGTTTGGGTTTTAAGCCGGAAGCTTTGCCAGGTTTACTAAAAGAATTAGCTGCGTATGCATCCGTTGAGGTGGTTGGCGTATTCTCTCATCTTGCGGCAGCGGATGACCCCTCAAAAGACACCTTCACCAAACAGCAATTGGCAGTATTTGAAGAAGTATCGGCTCAAGTAAAAGCCCAATATCCGGGCGCTATTTCTCACATACTTAATACACACGGTATTCACCGGTTTGGAGGCACTCAAAAAGACATGGTACGCTTGGGTATTGGTCTGTACGGTGCAGGAGTGTATCAAGGCATAGAGCCGCTAGAGGAAGTGATTGCATGGAAGTGTAAAGTGAGTCAGGTTACCCAAATAGAAAAAGGAGATTTCGTAGGCTACGGACTCGCCTTCCAGGCAGAAAGCAAGATGACCTACGCAACGCTTCCGGTGGGTTATGCGGACGGCCTCACTCGCTCCCTGTCTAACGGGAACGGTCGTGTATACATCAATGGAGAGGCCTGTCCCATATTGGGTAGAGTATGCATGGACATGTGCATGGTAGACGTATCTGGTTTGCAGGTCCAAGCAGGAGATGAAGTGGAGCTTTTGGGCCCCAATCAAAGTGCTTCAGATTTAGCGGCTGCAGCAGGAACCATTTCCTATGAGGTCCTCACCGGGATTGGTTCACGTATTCCAAGATTGTACCTTAAGGATTAGTCGTTTTTTTTCATGGATTTGGCTCCGTTTTAAGGAGAAAATCTTGTATTTTCTCCTTTGTAAACTCTTAAACGTTAGCTGCTATGGATTTTGTTACCATGCCCCTTGGTGTTTTGTTGGTTGGTTTTTTGGCCTACAAAACGTTTTTTACCGTAAAACAGAAAACAGCCGTCGTGATTGAACGACTCGGAAAGTTTCAGCGCATTGCCCAGAGTGGCCTTCAATTAAAGATTCCGCTGATTGATCAAAAATCCGGAATGGTAAATCTGCGTGTACGCGAATTACCCGTAAATATTGAAACCAAAACGAAGGACGACGTATTCGTCAATCTCATCGTATCTGTGCAGTATTATGTGACCAACAACCCGGAGGGAATTCGCAAAGCTTTCTATCAGTTTGATAATCCAGAGGCGCAGATCCAATCCTACGTATTTGATTCTATTCGTTCAGAAGTTCCCAAGCTTATTCTTGACGACGTCTTTAGTGAAAAGGATAAGATTGCGGTTGCCGTGCAGAATGAATTAGCGGAAACCATTTCAGGATTCGGATATGAAATTGTAAAAGCGCTCGTCACGGATATTGATCCAGATTCTAAAGTGAAGAACTCCATGAATGAGATCAATGCCGCCAAGCGTTTGAAGGAAGCCGCCAAAGAATATGCAGAAGCAGAGAAAATCAAGGTTGTTGCAGCAGCAGAAGCAGAAGCGGAGAGCAAGAAGCTTCAGGGTGAGGGTATAGCAAATCAACGCATCGCCATTGC
>PXYR01000060.1 GCA_003023665.1 Bacteroidota bacterium | reverse complement strand
CTTGACACATTCGGAATATATCATCGGCCTCCACATCTTGGGAAAGTAAGACCACACCTTCTGAAACTATGTCAACTTTTCCGGCTTCCGTCATCTGAAAGGTTTTATCATGTGAGCCGTATTCTTCTGCTTTTTGTGCCATTAAGCCAACGTTACTCACGCTACCCATCGTGGTAGGGTCTAAAGCGCCGTTTTCTTTACAAAAATCAATAGTTGCTTGGTATATGTTTGAGTAGCACCGATCCGGTATTACAGCTTTTGCGTCTCTTGGAGACCCGCTTGCATCCCACATTTGGCCTGAAGTGCGTATCATTGCTGGCATGGATGCATCAATGATCACATCAGATGGAACATGAAGATTGGTAATTCCACGCTCACTATTGACCATAGCTAAGTCTGGGCCATCATTTATTGCCTCTTGCAGGGCAGCTTCTATCTGTTTGCGAGTTTCTTCATTTAAATGCTGGATCTTAGTAAAAACGTCACCTAGACCATTTTTTACATCGATATCAATCCCTGCGAATTCATCAGCAAATTTTTCAAAAACCTTGGAGAAGAAGACTTCAACACACGCGCCAAAAATAATAGGATCACTGACCTTCATCATAGTGGCCTTCATGTGTAGGGAGAATAAAACCCCTTGCTCTTTAGCCTCTTTGATTTGCTCAGTAAAGAAAGACTTCAAAGCTTTCATGCTTAACCTTGAAGAGTCAATGATTTCTCCAGCTTGTAAATCAATCCCTTCTTTTAAAATAGTCTGTTTACCGTGGGCATTTGTATGTATGATATCTGCCTTTGTGGCTTCATCTATTGTGATGCTCACTTCAGATCCATAGAAATCTCCATGGGTCATGCTACTTACATGCGCTTTACTATTATTTGACCAGGAACCCATAGTATGAGGGTGTTTACGCGCATAATTCTTTACCGCTTTAGGTGCGCGACGATCGCTGTTCCCTTCACGAAGTACAGGATTTACAGCAGATCCCTTGATTTTGTCATATCGTAACTTAATTGCTTTTTCCTCCTTGTCTTTTGGATTCTCAGGGTAATTTGGAAGAGCGAAACCGGCTTGTTGTAGTTCTTTTATGGCTGCTTTCAGCTGCGGAATGGAGGCGCTAATGTTAGGAAGCTTAATTATATTGGCCTCAGGAGTTTTGGCTAATTCTCCCAGTTCACTAAGCGCGTCCGCTATACGCTGATGTTCTTCTAAAAAATCAGGAAAATTAGCTAGAATGCGTCCTGCCAATGAAATGTCTCTAGTTTCAACTTCTATACCAGCCTTAGATGTAAATGCCTTGATTATTGGTAAAAAACTATGTGTAGCTAGCGCTGGGGCTTCATCTGTTTTGGTGTACAGAATTTTAGACATAAAATGGTGTTTTAGAGTGTTTCGCTTAAAGCGGATGCAAATATACTACGCATTTTGGCAAGAGAAATTCTCTCTACCTAAACTTAGATACCTTTTGGGCATTTGATAACCGACTATCTCCAACATGATATTGAACGTTAACTAAAAACTCTTCACAAAACTTTTGAGATAGGAGTTCTTCAATTAATTTCAGAACTGCGGAATTTTCTCCCTCTATACTTGTTCCAAAGGGACCTACCTCATGCTCTAATCCGGAATTTTTAATGCATTCTATTGCTATGTCAATTATTGGCATAGGTTCTTTGGATTTTAAGGGTATAAATTGAACGTATGCGCTTAAGGACATTAAAAGTTGTATTTACGAACTTTTACAGTTCGAATTATGGTGTATAGTAAAAAACCTAGAGGCCCAGTCATGAAGGTAAAAAAGAACATAGGGCGAATTATCCAGGGGCCTAATTTGTTTTTTTCAGCATCCTTACTGATATATAAACCAGCGAGCAAATCAAAGGCTAAGTAATGAATCCAGCCCAATAAGACGGCTTCCTTGTTGGAGAATAAGGAAATAAGCCCTGAAAGCGTGGAAAATGATTGAAAGGATTCGGGATCAAAATAACTAATAAAGAGTCCCGTATATAATAGAGAAAAACAAGTCACGACGCCTCCGTACAAGATTTGTCGAATTCTAGTACTGTAGGGATAAATAAAAAGTAAAGACCAGCTTATAAAGGCTATGGAACTGGCTAAAATAAAAATCCGATCTGCATTCATATTATAGGTCTTATTGATTCGTTTTACTGCTAGTTTCACACAATCGCCTTAACTCTTTCAGTTCATGCGTTTTTAAATCACGCCAATCACCAAGTGGAAGGTCTAAGTTTATGTTCATGATGCGTACCCTTTTTAATTTCGTGACCCGATATCCAAGATGTTCGCACATACGTCTAATTTGTCTATTCAAACCTTGCGTCAAAATAATTCGAAAGCTACGAGCACCCATTTGTTCAACATAGCATTTGCGAGTTACTGTGTCCAATATGGGCACACCATTTCTCATTTCAGTTATGAATTCCTGACGAATAGGTTTATCCACACTAACCACATATTCTTTTTCATGATTGTTTCGAGCACGCAATATTTTATTTACAATATCACCGTCGCTAGTCATTAAAATTAAGCCTTCGGATGGCTTATCTAATCGTCCTATCGGAAATATGCGCTGAGGATGACCAACAAAATCAACGATGTTGTCTTTTTCTACTCTTCGGTCTGTGGTACAGACGATACCGCGAGGTTTATTAAGTGCTATATAAACATGTTTTTCTGTGCGATTTCCTACCACATTTCCGTCCACAGCTACGACATCTCCTTCTTGAACTTTTTCACCTAACTCCGGTACTTTACCGTTGATAGTAATGCGGCCTTGTTCAAGTAATTTATCCGCACCTCGTCTTGAGCAGTGACCAATTTCGCTCAAGTATTTA
Organism: Bacteroidota bacterium; assembly: GCA_003023665.1. GTDB lineage: Bacteria > Bacteroidota > Bacteroidia > Flavobacteriales > Schleiferiaceae > UBA10364. The sequence continues at coordinate 7,579 of PXYR01000060.1, read as the reverse complement.
TTAATTCTTGTTGGCATAGTCGCAAAGGTAGTGCTAAACTTGAACCCAAGTACCAATTAAGGCGCTTAGACCCATGCTAATGGTACCCCAAATTACCACTCGTGAAATAGCCTTGAATATTGAACTACCGCCAATTTTTGCGCTAATCCCACCCAACAAAGCCAAGAATGAAATACTAAAAATATATTCGGCCCAATACAGGTCAGAAGGTTCAAACAAGAATACCAATAGTAAAGGAAGTAATCCACCAATGATGAAGCTTAAGGCGCTTGCGCCAGCTGCTTGTAATGGTCTAGCGGCCGTGAATTCGTTAATGCCAAGTTCATCTCTAGCATGAGCAGCGAGTGCGTCGTGTTCATGTAATTGACGTGCTACTTCAGCGGCTGTTTGTGGTTTTAAACCTCGACGCACATAAATCTTAGCCAACTCCCTTTCTTCTAATTCTGGCATTTCTTGCAACTCTTTTGCCTCTCTTTCAAGATCTGCTGCTTCTATATCTGCTTGGCTACTTACGCTAACGTATTCACCAGCGGCCATACTTAGAGCGCCAGCAACAAGTCCTGCAAGGGAAGCAATGGCTATAGGTTCTACCTTTCCTGTTGCGGAAGCAACTCCGACAGCAATACTACTCACGCTAAGGATTCCATCATTTGCTCCCAATACTGCAGCACGTATCCAGTTTGATCGATTTACATAATGATCTTCGAATTGATTCATAAATAGATATATAGCATGATTAAGTCACTAAGCTCTTAATTATTTTGCAATGCATAGGCATTCAAGGTAATTGCAATGCACAACCATAATACATAAGGTGCTAAAAGCCATGTCTTTATTGGTAGATACGGCTTAGCAATGATTGCCATAGCGCCAACAACAAATACCAAACATATAATTTCAATGAGCGCAATGCCCATCCAATTGAAATTAAAAAATAGGGCATTCCATAATACGTTCAATACCAACTGAACGCTGTAAATCCATAAAATAGACGCTCTTAACGGTCCTATCTGTATGGCCTTAGACATGAAGAAGCTCAAGCATAGCATAATAACTGTCCATGATGCTCCAAATACCCAGCCCGGTGGAGTCCAGGGAGCTTTATTCAAATTAGAATACCACATACCAGTAGGGCCTTCACCCATTAGAAAACTACCTAAGGCAAGGGCCCCAAAATTCAGTAGTAGAAAAAATAATAGACGCATCTTCAGAATTATTTGATAACCTTTTGGTTAAGGTAAAGAATAAATTATCTGTATTGGGCTAACTAAAAAGTAAACAAGATTTCTATTTTTTTCCGTTCCATTCGTCATAGAACTGACTCAAGAAAACTTCCATGAATGAATGTCTTTCCTGCGCAATCATTTTACCAGTAGATGTGTTCATGAGATCTTTTAATAATAAAAGCTTCTCATAGAAGTGATTTAAGGTAGGAGCGTTTGACGCTTTGTATTCCTCCTTGGTCATGTTTAGGTTTGGTAAAATGGAAGGGTCATAGATGGTTCTGTTCTTATATCCGCCATAGTTAAAGGTTCTCGCAATCCCAATGGCACCTAATGCATCCAAACGATCAGCATCTTGAACAATGTCCAATTCAATGCTAGAGTGATTCTTAGCTGCTTTGCCGCCTTTGAAACTTACGTTTCTGATTATTGCTATGATATGTTCAACCGCATCACTTGAAAGATGAGTTGTAGCTAGAAATTCTCTGGCTTTAATTGGCCCGATATCTTCATTTCCATTATGAAATTTTGAATCCGCAATGTCATGCAACAAAGCAGCTAATTCTACTATGATCAAATCGCAGGGTTCATTTTGAGCAATCAGCTTAGCATTTTTCCACACCCGTTGAATATGAAACCAATCATGTCCGCCCTCGGCCTCTTTTAGTGCATGTTGAACGTACTTAGCGCAATCTGCTACAATTTTATGGTCTGTATGATTCATTTAACCTTGCGATTTTAAGCAGAATTTACTGCGAAGAATTACATTTACAATACAATGAAGCATGTATTCTTTAGGTTAAAGAATTTTTTGGAGAGCACTTACCTAGATATTCTGGGTGTAGTGTTAGTTGTTGGTGGAAGCTTTTATTTAGGCTTTCACAAAACTGAGGTAAACGGTCTCCCTATTGGTTGGTTTTCAACTATTGGTGTAGGCTTTAGTATGATGGTTACTCGTCTAGTTACCAAAAGAAAAAACATAGGGAATTTAATAGGGTTAGGTACAGCAATAAACAGCGCCTTTGTTGACTACTATTTAGGGAATGAGGCTGCTATTCTTACATATCCTATCTCATTTCTTGGGGCAGGTATATCCTATGTCTACTGGAAACGGCGTCCAGACAGAATACCACGAAAGATTGATGGAATATTTTTTTTAAATATTGGCGCGGCATTTATCCTCGCAATTGCCCTCAACTATATTGGGTTTACCGATTTTTTAAAGGCACCAATTGATGAAAAAATGTCAAAATTTTTAGTTACTTCGGCAATCACAGGTATCACATACAGTGGCATTTTAAATACTCCTAGAATGTATGCAGATACTTGGGCTACTTGGCAGATGTATAATATTCTGAAATTGTATCAAAACATTCTTTTTGGAAATGTTGCTTTCGTGTTGAAGTATATTTTCTACCTCTTTAATGCAGCTCTTGCTTGGATTGTTTGGCATGCCATTCGTAGGAGGGGAGTGGATGATTTAGTCGTTGAGTAAACCCTAATAAACTTCCATCCTTTAGCTTAGGTGTTCCTTTCGCAGTATAGTTGAAAGACACCTAAAAAAACTTAAAAATGGCTTTTGGGATGACGATGCTCTTTACTTACTGCATATTCTTTCCACTATTTGACCAAGATGCCGTCCTGATTAATTATGGGAAGCGGTTCGTTAAAGGCAGCACTGATAGTATGTGGCCCAAAGATGTATTTGCGGTCTTTCATTTGACCATCTTGAAAAAAACTAATCCAGTACTCATTAAATAAACCCAAAACTTCTGACATTAATGGCTCAATTTTAGTTGCTGAGTTGGCTGGTAGTACTTTAATCAGTTTTCGAAGTGAAGCGGTTTTGGTTCCACCTTTGGATTCCAAATCGCTATAACCTCGACTTTGTACAAGTACATTTTCTAAAGGAGCTTTAGCGTTATTGATTAGATAAATCCACCAATTAGAATCTCCATTTTCTTCTGTCAATTCAACAGCAGCAACAAAAACGTCCTTTACTTCAGGTATCTCTATATCTTGCCTCATGGCGCAAAATTAATCGATTAATATCCAATAGCCTGACCGTCCTTTCGGCTTTCACTAGCACCATGAAAAAACCCCGTTATTGGGTCTCTATAAATGGCTTGATAGCCACCATACACACCTCTTGCAAAACCAACTTTATGTCCACGACTCATTAGGCCACGAACTGTTTTGTAAGGTATTCCGCTCTCAACATGAACCTCACCCTTATCATTTGAATATCCTGATACTGGAGATGAACCTCCGCTGTGATCCCACCTAGGCGCATCTCCCGCCTCTTGAACATTCATACCGAAATCAATCATGTTCATGATTATTTGCGCGTGTCCCTGTGGTTGAAAGTCTCCGCCCATGACTCCAAAACTCAATAAAGGTTCTGCATCTTTAGTTACAAACCCCGGTATTATAGTATGAAACGGTCTTTTACCGGGAGCATAGGTATTATTATTTCCTTCAGTCAAGGAAAAGAGCTCGCCTCTGTCTTGCAGCATAAATCCTAAACCAGGAGGAACCATTCCAGAGCCCATTCCTCTGTAATTACTTTGTATTAGGCTCACCATATTACCGTCCTTATCTGCAACGGTTAGATAGATAGTTTCACCTGCGCTAATTTCTCCAGCCAAATAGGTGCTTGCATAAGGTTTTAGACCTTCAAAGTTCCTGCGAGCATAGGACTTACTGAGTAATTCAGATACAGGTACCTCAGCCATATCCATGTCTGCATAATATTTTGCTCTATCCTCAAAAACACGTTTTTTGGCTTCAATGAAATAGTGCAGATGTTCTTCGCTGCCCCATTGTATAGTCGAAAAGTCTTTGTTTTCTAAAATATTCAAAAGCTGTAATGCGGCAATTCCTTGACCATTAGGAGGTAACTCCCAAATGTCAAAACCTCTATAATTTACGCTGACAGGATCTACCCATTCGCTGTGGTGTTCTTCCAAATCTGCTAAAGTTAGAAATCCACCTTGTTCTTGTATGAAGTCCGAAATGCATTGTGCTACATAGCCTTCATAGAATCCTTTACGTCCTTTTTGCGCTATGATGCGGTATGTTTCTGCAAGCGCTGGATTTTTGTATCGTTGGCCATTTTTAGGTCGGCTTCCACCGTTGGGATTTAGGTATGTCTCCTTGATATTTGGATAGCCCATATCCAAGAATCTATCAATGGACTTCAAATAGTAACCAATGAGTTCTGTAACTGGAAATCCATTCTCAGCATAATCTATGGCGGGTTCAAAGATTTTTTTAAAAGGCATGGATCCAAATCGATTGTGTAGCGAAGTCCAGCCGTCAACAGCTCCTGGAACACTTACCGGAAGAGGACCATAGGAGGGGATCTGACTTAGACCCATGGAGCGTAATGTGTCTAAGGTTAGCGATTGCGGTGAACGGCCGCTGGCATTTAGTCCATAAAGTTTCTTTGTTTTTGAATCCCATACTAGTGCAAAGAGGTCGCCTCCAATGCCGCAACCGGTTGGCTCCATTAAGCCAAGAGCTGCATTTGCTGCAATGGCAGCATCAATTGCATTACCACCTTTTTTTAAAATATCAAGGCCTATTTGAGAGGCTAACGGATGCGAAGTACATACCATTCCATGTTCTGCAATGACAGGACTTCTTGTTTGAAATGCCGCACCGTTAATACGGTCTTGGCCTAGTAACGGGGTTAGGCAATAAAGAAATAGAATGGTTAAAAAGTAGCGCATAACATATGGAAAGTGTTTAGTGAAAAAAGTGTGTTTCATTCTATGTAGTTCAATTTAGAAGATTTTATTTCTGAGAATAGGTCTTTTTCATTGTATTGAATTAACTTGTAGGTCAATAAAATCCAAACGATATGCGGAAGTTATACCTTCTGATTGGTGCTTCTTTGCTTGTATTTAGTTCTTGTAAAAAGGACCGTGTACAAGTTAATACAACCGCGAACGCCAATCCAGTAATTGCAGTCCCAATAGGCGAAGCTAATTTAACACTTGAACACATCATAGATCCAAACGATCCTAATGACACCCTTATTTCTCAGAACAACGGGCTTTATCAAGTAGTTCTCGCCCAAGAGAATGTTGTTGATCAGGCTTTGACAGACTTAATTTCCCTGCCCGCGCAAAATTTGGTAAACCAAAGCGTGAAAATGGGAACAGTACCTGTAGATAGTTTTGGAGTTAGTGAGTCGGTAAGCTTGAATGATTTGATTGATGATCTAGGAAGTTCCGCTCAATCCGGTTTGAATGTTTCGCTAGATGATATTCAAGCCACACAAGCAATATCCATGCAAGGCATTATAGATACGGCTGGAGGTAGTTTGCAATCGTCTCTATCTATAGATGATATAAGTACTTCACAAAGTATAAGTTTAGATGATTTAATGTCAAATGGTGGAGGTTTAGCTTCTAATTTTACCGTATCAGATTTCACATCAAATCAGAGTGTAAGCCTTGATGACATATTAGCTAGTGGCGGTAGTTCATTATCTTCAAGTTTGACCATAAGTGATTTTAACAATAGTCAAAGTGTAACCTTAGATGATTTGGCTTCTACAGGAGGCGGTGCACTAGCTTCGAGCCTTTCTATTAGCGATTTTAGCTCCAATCAAGATATAACATTGGAGTCTATATCGACCAGTATTGGTGGAAGTTTTGCAAGTGCATTAAGTGTGTCCGATGTTAGCGAGTCTCAGGACATCACATTGGGACAAATTGCTTCCGATGCGGGTTTAACAGCAATTAATAATGCGAATGGTGCAACTGCACCTTTTCCACCATTGAATGAATCTAATGTTGGTCCATACAGCGGAGGTAGTTTAGGTAACTTTACTGATGTCACTCTTTCTGCAGGAGATTTAACCTTGACGGTAACTAATAATTGGCCTGTGCCCATGAATATGGATATAGACCTAATTAATACAGCTGATAATTCAGTAATTTTTTCTTACACCTTCTTGAATATCCCCGCAAATGGCGGTACTGATTCTGAAACTAAATCTTTGATTGGAGAAACATTACCATCTACAATGGGTTTTTTAATGACTAGCATCAGTAGTCCGGGTTCAGGTTTTACTCCAGTTGTCATTGATACTTCAGATGCAATTACCATGGATATAGCTACAGTAGGTATGGTTGCTTCCAGCTATAACGCGCCATTCCCTTCAGTGAATCAATCCAATGTTGGTACCTATGGTTCCGGAGGCAGCTTAGGCACATTTGATAATGCAACATTTTCTCAGGGTGATTTAACACTCAGTTTTACCAATAATTGGCCAGTAGCGATGAGTATGGATGTTGATGTAGTTGATACATTGACTAATGCAACTATTTTATCTTACAGCTTTAACAATATTTCTGGAAATGGTGGAACATCCTCTCAGAGTAAAAGTCTGATAGGAATAACCTTGCCTTCTACAATGGGCTTACAGATAAGTTCTGTAAATTCAGCAGGGTCGGGTTCGTCCTCTGTTCCGATAGATTTACAGGATAATATTACACTTGGTATAAGTGGTACAAATATGGAAGCATCATCATTGAATGCGCCATTTCCTTCTGTAAATCAGACCAATTTGGGAACATTTAGCGGGGGTAACTTAGGAAGCTTTACCAATGTTACTTTATCAGCCGGTGATTTAGCCCTGTCGATTACAAATAACTGGCCTGTTCCCATGAGTTTGGGAATTGACATTGTTGATACAATTACCGGTAGCACAATTCTAACGTATAATTTTTCTAATGTTTCTGCCAATGGAGGAACAGATAGTAAAAGTGAGAGTCTTGTTGGAGTTACGCTACCCGCATCAATGGGCTTTAAGATTACTTCAGTCAGTTCTCCAGGATCTGGTACAAATTCTGTTTCAATAGATGTTCAAGATGAAATCACATTTGGAATAAGTGGTTCAAATTTGCAGGCATCAAGTTTGAATGCGGCATTTCCTTCTGTAAATCTTACGGACGTTGGAACTTATGGTGCGGGAGGAAGTTTGGGTAATGTAGAAAATGTGACATTTTCAGATGGTTCATTGGCATTATCGTTGACTAATGATTGGCCCATAACACTTAGTATGGGGGTGGATATAGTTGATACCCTAACGAATGCGACTATTTTGTCATATAGTTTTACCAATGTTACGAGCAATGGTGGTACATCAAGTCAAAGTAAAAGCCTTGATGGAGTGACGTTGCCGGCTTCAATGGGAATGAAGATAAGCTCTGTAAGCTCCCCAGGATCAGGCGGTACCTCTGTACCAATTGATTTATTGGATGCCATTACCTTTGGTATTTCTGGTACCAATATGAAGGCTTCGAGCGTAACAGCCCCGCTGCCTTCCATAAGCGAATCCA
>PXYR01000059.1 GCA_003023665.1 Bacteroidota bacterium | reverse complement strand
CAAAGGAATTGAATAGTCCAAGCTTTAAGCTGCTCTATGACATCTACCACATGCATAGCATCAATAATTGCGCTATTGGAATTTTTATAACCATCTACTAAGGCAGCTCTTAATCCTTTACCTAAGCGCAACTCTTCTCTGATTCTTTCAAATATGATAACATTAGCATCAACGGCCATACCAATAGTCAATACAATTCCCGCCATACCTGGCAGGGTAAGTACTGCACCAAAGCTGTTGAGAATTCCGAAAATAAAGAACATGTTTACAAGAAGCGCAAGATTAGCTACCAAACCAGCTCCGCTGTAATAGAAGAACATGTATAACAAAACAAATGCTAAAGCAATTGCGAATGAATTTATAGAGTCTGCAATTGCCTCTTTACCCAATGATGGACCTACAACGTCGGCCTGAATGATACGAGCCGGTGCATCCAATTTACCTGCACGTAAAATATTTGCTAAATCCGAAGCTTCTTCAGCGGTAAAATTACCAGTGATTTGAGTGCGGCCGCCGGCAATTTCGTTTTGAACCTGAGGATAAGAGTATACATAATTATCCAACACTACAGCAACTGAGCGTTTAGGTGTTTGAGCAGCAGCTTCCGCAGTTAATCGTTGCCATTTTTGAGCACCAGAACCATTCATAGCCATTGTAACTATGTTGCGATTGTATTCGTCTAGATCAGGACGCGCATCTACTATTACTCCTCCGTCTAATTCTGGAGTGCCTTCACGATTTGTTTTGATTGCTAATAAAGTAATGATATCAGAATCGGGCTCAGGTTTATTGCTCCACAAGAATTTTACATTGCGTAATTCCTGATTCATAATCTGTACAATCTCCTGACGCTTTAGCATTGCATTTACTTTGGCCGTATCACGTATCAATGCGTAACCAACACGAGGTCCTTGCATGGACTGGCCCGTTTCACTAACCATTGGGCGGAATACTTCGAAAAAAGGATTGTTGTTAGATAACACATCCGTTGAATCCGAATCCGCTGAAGCGGAATCTGTTTCTGCCGTACCGTCAATACTAAACTCTTCGAAACTCTCTGTTGGTGTATCTTCTACCTTTTCAGCTTCTACAAGATCGCGCATGCGCTCATTTACACTTACTAAGAACGGAAGTACCTCAGCACCTTCGTACATATTCCAAAACTGAAGCTCCGCAGTACTCTGAAGAAGCTTTTGAACACGTGCTGGATCTTTGACTCCTGGCAGCTCTACTAGAATACGACCCGTGCCCTCTAAACGCTGTATGTTGGGTTGAACAACTCCAAACTGATCTATACGAGCACGCAAGACTGTAAATACATTTGAGATTGCTGCCTCAACATCGCGACGAATCTCCGCTTGAACAGCTTCATTTGACGCATTAAAACCTACCTTCTCTGTCATCTCTGGCGTACCAAATAAGCTGGCGTCACTCAATAAGCGTCCACCACCTGTTGCTTCTGACAGTTTATCAAATTCCGAAAAGAATGTGTTTAGATAATTATTTTGACCTTGGCTCTGAGCAGCGTCCGTATTGGAAATAGCTTGAATAAACATAGGATCTTGCGCATTGGCCACTACTCCTTTGAGTACGTCTTTTACGCTGACCTCCAAAATGACGTTCATTCCGCCCTTGAGATCAAGACCTAAGTTCATTTCTCGCTTCTTAACCTCAGCATAAGTATATCCCAACATTGGATATACTTCTTGTGTCATCATGCTATCAAGGTAAGCTGCCTTTACTTCCGAATCACCCGCAGAGAACTCCTCCGCATCACCTGCTACGCCATTCGCTACCCATGAAAATGAAAGTTGGTATAGTGAAGCCAACCCCAGAGCTATCGCGAATACTGTAATTAATCCTTTGTTTTGCATTGTATGGATTATTTCTTTTTTCCGTTAACGCGCAAATATAACTAAGTCAGGGTGCCTAACCTAACCATTTTTAAGGTGGTATGAATCTTGTTGAACGTTATCTTTGAAAAATGATGAAAAGACGTCTCAATCTACTTGTAATTTTATTCCTAATCACGACTCCAATTTGGGGCCAATCAAATAGGCTCAATTTTGATTGGAAGTCAGGTCCGCAGGTGATTATGAGCTCCGACACACTTAAATATGCTTTCATGGGTGGTGTGGATTTACCACAATACTCACGCGTGGATTTAAATCTAGACGGAATTGAAGACTTAGTGATTTTTGATAGACAAGGAAGCCGATGGCTTACGTTTCTAGCAGAAAATAATGAATGGATTGCAGCGCCTAGTTACGCAGACAGCCTTCCCCAAGTAGAACACTGGGGCTTATTTAGAGATTATAACGGAGATGGAAGAAAAGACCTTTTCGCATTTGTTTCTGGCGGTATTGGTGTTTGGGAAAACAATAGTATTGATTCCATTCAATTTGATTGGGCGCTGTCAACGAACTATTTAACCTCAAATGTTGGTACATCAAGTCCGAATCTCTATAATTTTAGTAGTGACATACCTGCAATTGATGATATAGACGATGACGGTGATTTAGACATATTAACTTTTGGCCAACGCTCTACTATTGAATGGCACGAAGGTCTTACCCCAAATGGGCTTGATTTTGCCATGAATACAACTTGCTGGGGAAGATTTGAAGAGAACTTGGCATCCAATAAGCTCGCTTTGGACGCCTGCCAGGGTATTCAAAAAATGGAATTTAGCCAAAAAACTTCCGGAGGTGCTCATGCCGGCTCCACCATATTAACTCTGAATCTTAACGGCGACACACTTACCGATGCTCTCTTGGGAGATGTGAGTTTTACTAACTTAGTAGCAGCCTATAATGGCGGACGCACAGATAGTGCTTTCATTGGGTTTCAAGACACCCTTTATCCTTCAAACATACCAACAAACATTGAATACTTTCCTGCCGCATTTTATGAAGATGTTGATTTTGATGGTATTGAAGATTTAATAGTTGGGCCCAACTTAAACGGATCCATTAATCAAGGAAATTCTTGGTTTTATAAAAATACCGGAGTAACTGATCAACCTGTTTTTTCAACGCTGGACAGTTCTTTCCTGACCAGTTATATGATAGACCTTGGCACTACTGCCCGCCCGGCATTGGCAGACCTAGACTTTGATGGCGATTATGATTTAATAGTAGGCGGTAAAGGTGCCTATCTAGCACCAGGCACGTATAAAAGTTCCCTTTTCCTATTTAACAACATTGGAACAAATACCCAACCATCATTTGAATTAGCGAATTCCGATTTTGCTCTTGCAGGATTCAACAACCTAGGGGAAGACTTAAGTCCAACTTTTGGTGATCTTGACGGCGATTACGATCCAGATATGCTCATTGGTGCAGTTAACGGTCAAATCTATTATTACGAAAATACCGGTACAATTATCAGTCCCTCATTTACGTACAGAGGCGGCTTGCAAAATATTGATGTTGGGAATCACAGCACACCTTCATTAGGAGACTTAGACGGAGATGGTGATCTTGATTTAATTATAGGGAATGAAGCCGGAACGGTAGCTTATTATGAGCATACAGGTAATTTCCCAAACTTCTTCACCTTAGTTGATGATCAATGGGTGGGCATTGATATGAGCACGAATTTTTCACCGAGCGGATATTCCGTTCCCGCAATACTCTACGGAAACGACACTACCCTCATTGTTGGATCTGAAGACCAAGGTATTGTTCAATTAGATTCATTGCGTCAAATAATGAATGGCGTAACCAACCTGGATTTAGTATTTGGAAATGGGAGTATTGCCTCAACAACGCGCGAAGGAACGCCGTTTAGCGGCTCAAAGCGCAACGGCCGAATGCAAATCATTTTCTCTAAAGACGAACTATTGGGAAAAGGCGCAAAATATGGTCAGATTGAATCCATAGGGTTTGAAATAAGCAGCAACACCAGCCTTTATTTAACGCAAGGCTTTACCATTAGCATGAAGCATATTAGTGACACATCTTTAACTGGATTTCAAAGTACAGGTTTCACACAAGTTTATGAAGGAATCCGCGTATTGACCACGGGTTGGAACGACATACAACTCAACACTCCATTTCAATGGAATTCTGTGGATCACGTTTTAATTGAAATCTGTTTTTCCAAACACGCTCAAACAGGGGATATCCCCGTGATTTATGGTAATACGCCATTCCGATCTGTGCTCATTGGAGATATAAACGGCTGGAATAGCATTACCGCTAATGGTTGTCAAATGCCCTATTTAAGTAAAAACAAAAACCGACCCAACATACGCTTCAATTTCACGCCTACATTGAAACAAACTGATGCGCATATGCTGAGTTCGGGAAATCGTCTACATCCTGCTATTGCAGATTTGAATGCGGATGGATTTCCAGATATGATTGTTGGAAATATGAGTGGCGGTTTACACTATTTTGAAGGAAAGGCATTTAATAACATTAATGCCGTAGAGAATGAACTCACCACTGAATTCCGAATTTTACCAAATCCAAGTAGCGGTATAGTCGAATTTGAATCCAATATCAATTCCACCATTGAGCTATATGATTTACTAGGGAAAAGAATTGGAAGTTATGATACTAATGTATTGCAATCACTATCACTTCCTAAGGGCATGTATGTAGTAAGGTTCCTATCTAGCCAAAATCAGGCATTAGCGACTCAAAAACTCATTATACAATAGTATTGAACGCAGTTGTGCTTTTTGATGGTCCTTGTACTTTATGCAACAAGAGCGTTCAATGGATTTTCAAAAGAGATCGAGACAATCTCTTTTTATTTGCATCATTAAAAAGCGAGTGGGCCCAAGCTCATCTTCCTAAAGAGCTAGAATCCGAAAATTCAGTAGTCTTATTTCAGGATGATAAATTTTATACCCGCAGTGAAGCCGTGCTTTTAATATTAGCGCAACTACCTAGATACAAATGGACTCGAATCTTTGGTTATTTGCCTTCATGGTCATTGGACGTGGTCTATAAACTAATTGCAAAAGTACGCTATCGAATATTTGGGAAAGGGTTTTGTGCCGTACTCCCTGAAGAACGAATCATTAAATGACACAAGAAAAAACCCCCGAACGATGAACGCTCGGGGGTCTAGTTATTATCTACTAAAAAGGAGTTTATAGGTTTTCCTCAAGAGCAGCGTTCATTTTTCGTACAGCTGCTGCTGACGCTTCGAATTTTGCTTTTTCGTCGTCGCTCAAATTAAACTCAACGACTTTTTCCCAACCGTTGCTACCAATGATTACCGGTACACCTATACAAATATCATCTTGACCATATTCACCATTGAGTAAGACAGAACAAGGGAACATTTTCTTTTGGTTACGGACAATACTCTCTACTAATTCTGCTCCTGCAGCTCCTGGAGCATACCAAGCAGACGTTCCAATTAATCCGGTCAAGGTCTTTCCTCCAACCATAGTTTCTGATACTACATATTCCTGTTGATCGGCAGTTAAAAACTGTGTAACTGGCATACTATTGTAGGTTGCATGTTCAATTAAAGGAATCATAGTGGTATCGCCATGACCTCCAATAACCTGTCCTTGTAGATCGTTCGGAGAACAACCTAGCTGCTCAGACAAACGGTATTTGAAACGTGCTGAATCCAAAATACCTCCCATTCCAATAATGCGGTTTTTTGGTAAGCCTGAAGTTTTTGAAGTCAAATACGTCATGGTATCCATTGGGTTAGAGATTACCACAATGATTATATCTGGACTGTGCTTAATTAAGTTTTCTGTAACCATCTGCACAATTTTGGCATTGGTACCTATCAACTCTTCACGAGTCATGCCTGGTTTACGTGGAATTCCCGAAGTAATCACTGCAACAGTAGAACCGGCAGTCTTTCCATAATCGTTTGTAGAACCTATTACTTTAGCATCAAAACCATTTAAAGTTGCCGTCTGATTCATATCCATGGCCTTGCCTTCTGCAAAACCTTCCTTGATATCTAGCAATACGATTTCTTCAGCCAGTTCGCGTCTTACTATATTTTCCGCAACTGTGGCACCAACGTTTCCTGCACCAACAACAGTAATTTTCATAAATCTGTGATTTTAAGTTATAAAGCTGCTGCAAATGTACTTCACCAAGGAAAAGGACTGTAGCAATTAGTCAAAAAGTTTGATTTTGAATTGTACCTTTGACCCATAAATTCACATCAACATGGTTGCGTTAAAACTCATTGGAATCACAGTCATACTTCTAGGCCTTGGTGTAGCGGGTATTGCTATCAAGATTTGGGCTAAAAAAGACGGAGAATTTGCAGGAACTTGTGCATCTCAAAGTCCATTCTTAAATAAAGAAGGTGAAACCTGTTCCTACTGCGGCAAGGACCCAAGTCAGTGTGATACCAAACTTGAGCAAGCTACTTGATTGAGTACTTTTCCCAGCCTGAAGTCTGTTGTACTTCAATTTCGCCCAACTTGGTCCCTACGATAAAATAGCCTTCAGCACTAGGAAACTGTTCAATCATTTCAATAGCTCCCAAAACCCCTTTTATCATAGATGCTGTTGCCAATGCATCTGCCATAGTTGCATTAGGTGCAATAATACTGGCACTTAAAAGGTTACTTATAAAAGGCATTCCTGTTTCCGGATCAATACTATGCACCACTTTTTGGCCTCTTTCGTCTTCCCAGTATTTTCGGTAATTGCCGCTGGTTGCCAGCGACATGGTATCCAATTCAACAATAGCTTGAAATTGTCCAGCGATTCGCTGCTCACTGGGTTCCTCAATACCAATTCGCCACTTCCGGCCTTGAATGTTTGTTCCTTTGCATCGGACTTCACCTCCAATTTCCACCATGTAATTCTCAACACCTTTATTCTTTAAGAGGTTCACCACAAGATCTACAGTAAACCCCTGGGCAATGCCATTTACGTCTATTTCATAACCAGAGGGTAGCGCATATTTCTCTAACATGGCGCCAGGACGAGAAGCAACAAGTCTTTCGTATCCCACATAATTCATGAGACTATCTACATTGACGTAATCTTTACGCACACCACCAGAAAATCCCCAACCTTTAATTAATGGTGCAATAGTAATATCAAAAGCTCCTTCCGTTAGTTCACTATAAAGCAATGACTTCATTATAACACCCTGAAAACTACTACTCAGATAAATAGAATCTCCTCGATTCAAACGAGAAATTTCACTGTTATTTATCCATAAACTCATTTGAGCATCCATATCATCCAAAATGGAATCAATTTCTGTTCGATAATCTACTCCCTCAGATACCAAGTAACTAATACTAAAGGTAGAGCCTTGCGCAGGTCCTTGATTCGTCATTTGGACCATCTTAGGATTTCTTCCGCAAGAACCTAATAACACCAGCAATAGTAAAATCAAACTTCTCATCATGTTGTGAAAATAAAAAAGCCGCTCCCTATGGAGCGGCTTTTAGGTCTTTATTTTTTTGATTATCCACCAAAGTCATCAAAGCTGACGTTTTCAGGAGGGACACCAAAATCGTCTACCATCTTGAGTACCGCAGCATTCATTAGTGGCGGTCCACAGAAGTAAAACTCAATATCTTCAGGTGCATCATGATGATTTAAGTAGTTATCAATCACGGCTTGATGAACGAATCCTACAAAGCCGTCACCATCATCTTCCATATCCTCCTTGGCGTTCCAATTGTCCTCTGGTAATGGCTCTGAAAGAACCAAGTGGAATTTGAAATTCGGGAATTTCTCTTCGATTTGTCTAAAGTCATCTAAGTAAAAGAGCTCTCTTTTTGAACGACCTCCATACCAGTAGCTCACTTTACGACCCGTTTTGAGCGTGTGGAACAAATGGAACAAATGTGAACGCATTGGAGCCATACCGGCACCACCACCAATGTAAAGCATTTCTGCTTCAGTCTCCTTGATAAAGAATTCTCCGTAAGGTCCGGAAATAGTTACTTTATCACCTGGCTTTTGATCAAAAACGAAAGAAGAACAAACTCCTGGATTCACATCCATCCAGCCATTTTTTTTGCGGTCAAACGGCGGTGTGGCGATACGAATATTAAGCATTACAATATTGCCCTCTGCTGGGTGATTAGCCATGGAATATGCGCGGAACAAAGGCTCTGGATTAACCATTTTTAAATCCCATAACTGGAACTTGTCCCACTCCTCTTTAAACTCATCAGGTGCCTTTCCGAGCTTTGGATGAGAGGTGATGTCTATATTTTTAAAATCTACAGTTGTAGAAGGAACATCAATTTGGATGTACCCCCCTGCTTCAAAGTCTAGCGTTTCACCTTCCGGAAGTTTTACTACGAACTCCTTGATAAAGGATGCTACGTTGTAGTTACTTACAACTTCACATTCCCACTTCTTAATGCCGAAGATTTCTTCTGGCACTTTGACGTCCATATCGTTCTTTACCTTAATCTGACATCCCAAACGCCAATTGTCTGCAATCTCTTTTCGGTTGAAGAAACCCGTTTCTGTTGGAAGGATTTCGCCACCACCTTCGGTAACTTGACACTTACACATTCCACAGGTACCCCCACCACCACATGCAGACGGCAAGAAGATTTTTTGATTACTTAGAGTATTCAGTAGAGTCGTTCCCGATTCTACCTCAACATCGTCTCCATTAATGTTCAATTTCACAGGACCACTTGGAGATAAGCGGGCTTTTGCTTGTAAGAGAATCGTCACCAAAAGCAAGATGACAATTACGAATACAACTACCGATGAAAGGACTACTGTGCTAGATAAAAACATAGCTACTGTGCTTATTATAATTTAATACCCATAAAACTCATAAACGCGATACCCATCAAACCTGTGATGATAAAGGTAATCCCGAGACCACGTAGAGGAGCAGGAACATTTGAATAGCGGATTTTTTCACGAATTGCGGCAATGGCAACTATGGCCAAGAACCATCCTACTCCAGAACCAATACCGTAAACTACGGCTTCAGCGATAGTCCCGAAAGCACGCTCTTGCATAAAAAGAGAGCCTCCAAGGATAGAACAGTTAACAGCGATAAGCGGTAAAAAGATACCTAAAGCACTGTACAGTGCCGGGGCAAACTTTTCTACAATCATTTCAATCAATTGAACCATTGAGGCAATGACTGCAATGAACATAATGAAAGAAAGGAAGCTGAGGTCAACATCTAAAAATTCCTCACCCAACCAAGAAAGAGCCCCTGGCCTCAATACATAGTTTTCAAGCAACCAGTTTACTGGAAGTGTAATGGTGAGTACAAAAGTTACTGCTATACCTAAACCAACAGCAGTTTTTACCGTCTTGGATACCGCGAGGTATGAACACATACCTAAAAAGTATGCGAAAATCATGTTCTCAATAAAAATTGAGCGAACAAATAAGTTGATTAATTCTTGTCCCATATCCGCTTAGTTTTCTTCTACGAGTTTAGTGTTTTTCGCACGTTGGCCCCAGATGATTAGTCCAACAACAATCAATGCCATTGGCGGGAACAAGAAGAACCCGTTGTTAGCATAAAAACCAGTACCGGTTTCAGCATTGATATACCAACTCTGCGGTATGACCGGCTGACCGTATAAAGTTCCTGAACCTAAAAGTTCTCGGAAAAATGCCACAGCAATAAGAATGACACCGTATCCGATTGAATTTCCTATTCCATCCAAAAATGCTTTCCATGGACCGTTTCCAAGAGCAAAAGCTTCAAAACGACCCATAATAATACAGTTGGTAATTATCAATCCAACGAATACAGAAAGTTGCTTGCTCACGTCGTAGGCAAAAGCCTTTAAGAATTGATCAACCAAGATTACCAAAGAAGCCACAACTACGAGCTGTACGATGATACGAATTCGGTTAGGGATAAGGTTACGAATCAGTGATATGATAACGTTCCCTGCCGCCAACACAAACATCACTGAAAGCGACATCACCACGGCGGGCTCAAGCTTTACGGTAATTGCAAGTGCTGAACAAATACCTAATACCTGAACAGTAATTGGGTTATTGTCATTAAATGGATCAGAAAGTAGTTTCTGATTTTTCTTAGAGAACAACGCCTCTTTTTGTTTTACTTCTGTACTCATGGCTTAGATGTTTTTGAAGTATTCTGCATACGGTGCAAGACAATCAACAAGCATGTCATTTACTCCGTTTGAAGTAATGGTGCCTCCCGAAATGCCATCAACGGCATAATTGCCAGAGGATGTACCAGCTTTTACCACTGATATCGATTTAAATTCTCCTGCTTCAGATATCATCTTTCCTGGGAATTGGTCTGTGAACATTGGAGTTGTAATTTCTGCACCAAGACCAGGCGTTTCGCTCTTATGGTCAAAGGTTGCTCCTACCACAGTATTCCCATCACTTTCTAAAGCAACGAAGCCCCAAACCGGACCCCATAGCCCCTTGCCGCGCATGGGCACTATGTAGAAAGTTTCACTGTCTTTTTCTGCCACTTATAAAGGAACCGTTCGGTCCATATT
>PXYR01000211.1 GCA_003023665.1 Bacteroidota bacterium | reverse complement strand
ACAAACAGATACTCCCCAATTCTTCCTTTGAATGGAAACGGAAATAACATAGAAATTTTTTAAGAAATAACTTAATTGAAAATATTTTATTTTTTTTTCTTTGAAATCACCATTTCCATCTAAGTTGTAAGAAATTTCAATGAGGCTCTCCTGATGCACCAATTTAGCCTGAACTAGAAAAAAATAATCCCCATCCTCATGAAGGATGGCATACGTTAAATGATTGGAGTTTTCTAAGGTTAGCTGCTCTACGTGCTCAAATGGTAACATTCGCGGGAATAGTTTGGGTTACCATTCAATTTAGCTAAAATTATTCATCAAATTCAATTAATTGCTGAATCACATGTTTTACTCAAAGGAATAGTTATTGTGATACTTGACAAAAGGTTATTGACCTTAAGGGTATTAACTTCAATGCAAAATCTTGAATCATGAAAAGAATCCTTCTCCTAACTTTTGTTCTAACTCAGTTGTCATTGAGTTCTCAAACAAAACAAATAGTCCTAAATATTCATCATAAAGTAGACGGTATTTCGCTTTCAGACTCTGCAGTTGGTGTAAATAATTTAGGAAATCAATTCAAGTATTCACGACTTCAATATTACATTGATGATATAGAGGTGATTTATGATCAAGGTGATACGTTTTCATATCCTGAAGTACACTTGATCAATGCCTTAAGTGAGGAAATATCCACCATAAACTTAGGGTCATTAGATTTTAACAGCATTTCTGCAATACGTTTTGCAATAGGTGTTGGACCAGATTTAAATAACTTAGACCCTACGGTTTATCCAACAACACATCCATTAGCACCGAAATTTCCATCAATGCATTGGGGATGGACGTCAGGCTATCGTTTTGTTTGTGCAGAGGGAACAGCGGGAGCTTCGTTTAACCAAACTTTTGAACTTCACGGCTTGGGTAATGCGAATTATGCTCTGCAGACCATTGTCACTGCTGGGTCATTGTCTAGTAACGATACCATGCTTCTGGATATAGAAGCCGACTATGCTGAATTAACCAGAAATATACCTGTATCAAACGGGACTATTTCGCATGGCGAAACCGGGAACGCTTTTCAGGCACTGAAAAATCTCAACAACAACGTGTTTCGGAGCTCTGAGGGAAATTCTGCGTTGAGTCTTGAAGAAAATGTGTTTAGCTCATTGAATATTTTTCCGAACCCTTCTAATGGTGAAGTTTATTTCAAGGGAATTAATGGTAGTGAAGTGACTATTTACAATTCACTGGGTTCAATGGTTAAGCAATTTAAAGTGCACGGCACGAATAAATTGAATTTGAAAGATTCAGGCATATACTTATGTGTCATTTCGCACAAAGGATTAACCAAAACATCAAAAATTATAGTGAGGTAATATGAAGCAATGGGTGACCATGTTTTTTCTTCTGCTTTTGGCATGTGAAAATGACCAAACAAGTTTCATACTTAATGAACTTGCCCAATGGCCAGAAATGCAATACCCTACAGATAACCAACCAAATCAGAAGAAGATTGCTTTGGGAGAGCGCCTCTTTTCAGATCCAATTCTCAGCCTTGATAGTTCTATAAGCTGCGCCTCATGTCATAAAGGAGCTTTTGCTTTAGCAGATAATCTCCCAGTAAGTCCGGGAGTGAATAATAGATTAGGTAAACGCAACTCTCCATCACTTTGGAACATTGGATACCATCCCTACTACATGAGAGAAGGTGGTGTCCCTTCATTAGAAATGCAAGTTCTAGTTCCTATTCAAGAACATGATGAAATGGCGTTCAATATGGTGCTCTTAGTGGATCGGTTAAATTCGGATTCTGCTTATCAAAGTGAATTTCTCCAAGCATTTAATGACAGCGCGACTCCCTATACCGTTACAAGGGCAATTGCTCAATTTGAAAGAACCTTGATTTCAAATGATGCTCCTATAGATGCCTATGTGGCCGGTAATGATAATGCCATATCTAAGGAAGCAAAGAATGGACTTGCTCTTTTCTTTGGGAAGGCTAATTGTAGCCATTGTCATAGCGGTCCCTTATTCACAAACTTTGACTTTTATAATAATGGTACGGCAATCAGCACAAACGATTATGGTCGAGCCCAATTAACGTTGGACTCAGCTGATTTCTTTACCTTCAAAGTACCGTCTTTAAGACATATTCAAAGTACAGCTCCTTACATGCATGATGGAAGCATTACTTCTCTTGCGGATGTATTGTATCAATACAATTTAGGCGGTTCCGGACACGATTATACCAACGAAAAGATAGAGCCGCTGAACCTAAATGATAAAGAGCTTGTTGACCTAGAAGAGTTTTTAAAAACCCTTTAAGTCTTGCATCGATTCATCTTTGTCCTTTTTATTGGTATTACTTCCTTCTGTTTGGAAGCTCAAAACACAACTCCTAAAGTCTATTTTATTTATAATGCTAGTGGTACTATTGGCGGTGAGATTTCATATTTGTATGGAAAGTACTTTCAAAATCAGCATTGCGAACTTTGTGATATAACTC
>PXYR01000058.1 GCA_003023665.1 Bacteroidota bacterium | reverse complement strand
CCAAAGCCTTCACGTCTTTTGGAAAACAAGAGCCGCCGTAGCCAATACCAGGATAGATGAATTTGTTACCAATTCGCGGATCTGAACCAATGCCCTTTCTCACCTTATTGACATCAGCGCCCATCTTCTCACAAAGGTTGGCAATATCATTCATGAAAGAAATTTTTGTGGCCAACATGGCGTTTGCCGCATATTTGGTCATTTCAGCACTCGGGATATCCATAAAAATCACTGGATGACCATTGAGCGTAAAAGGACGGTAGAGACGGTCCATGACTTTCTGCGCATCCTCACTATCTACGCCAACCACTATACGGTCAGGCTTCATAAAGTCATCTATTGCCGCGCCTTCTTTTAAAAATTCAGGATTGGAAGCCACGTCAAAACCAAAGTCTACATCGCGAAGCTCAAGCGTATCAGCAACAGCACGGCGCACTTTTTCTGCAGTGCCCACAGGAACTGTAGATTTGGTGATGACCACCAGGTAATCCGTCATGGTCTTGCCAATCTGATCGGCCACCGCCAATACGTACTTTAAATCCGCAGAGCCGTCTTCTCCGGGAGGCGTGCCCACAGCAATAAAAGCAGCTTGTGAGCCTTCAATGGCCTCGCCTAAATCTGTAGAGAAGTTTAAACGGCCCTTGTGGTAATTACGCTTGACTATTTCTTCTAGACCCGGCTCGTAGATGGGTAGGATCCCGTTCTTTAAACCGTCTATCTTTTTCTGATCAATATCTATACAGGTTACTTCGATACCCACGTCTGAAAGACATGCGCCCGTTACTAAACCTACATAGCCAGTACCTATTACTGTGATTTTCATATGCGTGGATTCACTCCGATTAATTGAGATTGCTAAAATACATTATTGGAGATGATGTCTATAATGTAAATTGCAGACTGAATGAATCCTATGCTCATTTCTTCTAAAAAGCTATTGACCCTGCTGCTATTCCTTAGCTTCTATTTGGTGAAATCTCAAATCACTACAAGGGATAGTGCCCGTTCTGCTCAGTTATATGGACTTAGTTTAGGGGCCTATCAGCCCATGGGAGATATGGCGCTGAATTATCGATTTTTCTCGTCAGCAGAAGTAGAATACCTCGTAAAGAATAAAAACGGTCAATTTGTAGGAGCTTCATTCAAGGCACATTATGGAAATGCCGTTAAAGATGTTGGTGATATTTTTTCCAACCTTACAGACGCAAACGGTAATTTTTTAGGGGTTAACGGTGAATTCGCCACCATACAAGCCGGAATGAGTGGTGGACAAATCATGTTTCATTATGGAAAACTAGTTCGTAGTAGGTACAATCCTAATTCGGGCTGGTTGCTTCTTGAAGGATTGGGTATAGGGCAACATAAAATTGGATTAAGGGATCAAAGAGGTACCCTTCCACAGCTGCAAAGTCCCTTTTTGGAGGGATATGATCGTTTACACATTGGTGCTTACGTGAATACCTCGGTTCGATACCTACATTTAGATAACAATGAGCGGGTAAATTGGGCCGCTACTTTTACTGTTAATACTGGTGCAAGCAGAAATGTTCGTGGTTTTATAATTGATACAGCAGAGCCAGATACGAGTATAAAGTTTGACTTATTCTTTGGGGGAGCCCTCACTTGGTATATTCCATTGTATAGAAAGCAAGAGAGTTTTTATCTGATCGATTGATGCTTATTTACCCATTAATTTCTGCAATTTTCTTTCCTTTATGGAGGGTGTTAGCTTCAAAAAACAGTTGGATTAAGAAGGTAGAATCGGACAGAGGTTGGAAATCTGATGCACCTATCAAAGGAAATGTGATTTGGATGCATTCTGCATCTCTTGGAGAATTTGAAATGGGTCGTCCAGTACTGGAAAAATTTTTAGAACAACATTCAGATTGGAACGCAGTAGTTACATTTTTTAGTCCTTCCGGCTACGAACCCAGGAAGAATTACTCTCGGGCTAAAGTCCATTATTTACCGGTAGATACAAATTCAGAGGCTGAGGCTTGGCTTGCGTATTGTCGTCCTAAAGTCGCGTTGTTTATTCGCTATGATATTTGGCCAAATCACTTGAATGCCTTGAGAAAGCGCCGTGTCCCCTTGGTATTGGTAGCGATGAGCGCCTCTAGTATGCCGTGGTATTTAAGTAAATGGCTGCCGTTGATTAGAAAGAATGTTATTTCTGCAATTCATTCTTGGGGCGTCGTTAACCAAGAGGATGCAGCAACACTTAACCGAGCAGGAATACAGTCTGCCGTATTAGGTAATCCCAAGTACGATTATGCGGCGCAGCTCATAAACGTACCAGTACCAAAGCGCTACTTGAATTGGAAAATGGCGCAAACTAAACCTATTTTATTGGTAGGAAGTGCGCACAATCAGGATATTAAGTTCCTATCACAATTGGATTGTTCTGCCTTTTCTATTTGGGTAGTTCCGCACAAACCTGAAGATGCGCAAAATCAAAGCGGCTTTTTCCCAAAGTTGCAAGCGCTGAAAGAAATGGATGTACCCAAAGAAACAGATCTACTTTTGATTACCGAATTTGGTGTGCTAAGTTCTTTATATAGCTTGGCCGATGCTATAATCGTTGGCGGTGGATTTGGAAAGGCAACACATAATGTTTTGGAAGCCACAGTGCAGAGTAAAGTAGTTATGACAGGTCCAAACTGGCATAAAGTTTCTGAAAATCAATCTCTAATTCAAAAAGGGTACTTGAAATCATCCCGTTCCAAACATGATTGGAACCATTATTTGGAAGATGCACGTAAAGGCCTTCTAATAGAAAAAGGAAAAGAAGCACAGAAATGGCTTCTAGAGCAACAAGGAGCTTCTGAAAATATTCTCAAGAAATTAGAACAGGCCGTTCAACTCTGAATCAATCTGCTGAATAATTTCACCTAAATCTTCTGGATTTTCCGGGAATTTATTTTTGTCAACATTGATAATAAGCACTTTACCTTTATCGTAGGTATTAATCCATGCTTCGTACCGTTCGTTGAGACGGCGCAAATAATCAATTCTAATGCTATTCTCATATTCTCGTCCTCTTTTTTGAATGTGGTCAACTAGAGTAGGAACGGATGCTCGTAAATAAATGAGGAGGTCTGGAGCTTGGAGATTTCTTTCCATGAGTTCGAATAAACCGCTGTAACTATTGTAATCGCGCGCGGTCATTAATCCCATTGCATGAAGATTTGGCGCAAAAATATTGGCGTCCTCGTAAATGGTTCTGTCTTGTATCACATCCAAGTTTTCTTCTCGAACACGAATAACTTGTTCAAATCGAGATCGTAAAAAATAGATTTGAAGATTAAAACTCCAGCGTTGCATTTCTTCGTAAAAGTCGTCGAGGTATGGATTGTCATCTACATCCTCGTATTGAGCTTCATAATTGTAATGTTTTGCTAAAAGTCCGGTTAATGTCGTCTTACCTGAACCAATATTTCCTGCGATTGCTAAATGCATGAGTTGTATTTTTGTCACTGCAAAGTAATAAAAAGTGCATCAAGGAACGATGAAAATTGAATTCGTAAAATCGCAAATCCTACCCGCCCGCCAAGAACTTTTAAATCACCAAGCATTTACATGGATAGATGACCTTGAAAAAGTGCATGTTTTCATGGAAAATCACGTTTGGGCTGTATGGGATTTTATGGTGCTACTAAAAGGTCTCCAGAGAGCTTGTACATCTATTGGTCCGTATTGGGTTCCTAAGGGAAATGCAGAGGTGCGCCGTCTTATTAACGAGATTGTCTTTGGAGAGGAGAGTGATTTGGATCAAAACGGTCGGGCAATTAGTCATTTTGAATTATATGTTCAAGCAATGGATGAAGCTGGGGCCAATACGCTGCCAATCCGTTCTTTTATACAAGACCTCCAAAATGGGGTGGATGCTAAATTGGCTTTGCGTCAAAGCCAAGCACCAGAGGGAGCAAAGCAATTTGTACTTGAGACTCTTGAGGTTGTTGAAAGAAATGTTGCCTCAGAAATGGCTGCAGTTTTTACTTTCGGAAGAGAAGATCTCATACCGGATATGTTTATTGAGATTGTAAGAAACCTGAAAGAAAAGTTCCCCTCTGAATTAGGGTTGTTTACGTATTATTTGGAGCGTCATATAGAGGTTGACGGCGACGTACACGGAGCGCTTTCAGAACGAATGGTTGTTGAATTATGCGGCAATTCCCCTGATTTATGGGATAAAGCCATTGAAAGTTCAAAAATCGCACTTCAGAATAGAATTAATCTTTGGACTGCCGTTCTTGAGCAATATGAAGAGCTTCGTTTAGCTCCATAAACTCCGTGATTAAGATTCTTTCATTACTCAGCCTAGGGATTTTGTTTTGACCACCGAGTTTGTTTTTGTTTTTCAGCCAGGTGTGAAAAAGTCCCGAATTTACTTGACTTATCTGAGGAGGACCAAGTACGATATCTCCTTTTCTCTTTGCCGCATAATCTGAATTCAGTTGCTGAAGCATGATATCCAAGTCACTTGAAAACAGATTTAAATTCTTTGGTGCTTTTTCAAATTCAATCAACCATTGATGGGCTCCGCTTTTCTTTGATTGCATGAAAACTGGTGCTGCGTGAAAGTCTCTAACACTGCATTTATGTATGGTACAAGCTTTGGAAAGCGCCTCCTCCGCATTGGAAACAATAACCTCTTCACCAAAGGCATTAATGAAATGAGTAGTTCTACCGCTGACTTTTATTCTGAAAGGTTTAAGTGATACAAACCGTATAGTATCACCTAGCAGGTAACGCCATAGCCCCCCATTTGTGGAAATTACCACTGCATATTCTCGGTTTAGCTGAACATCGCCCAATGTAATGGTTTGACTGTCCTTACCTTGGAATTCATCCATGGGTATAAATTCATAAAATGTACCGCAGCAGGTGAGAAGAAGCAATCCATCAAAATCAGGATTATCTTGAACGGCAAAAAATCCTTCAGAAGCATTATAATTCTCCATGAAAGTAACTTGATCACCGGGCATAAGGGCTTTGAATTGCTCCTTGTATGGGGCAAAATTTACCCCTCCATGAGCAAACAATTCTAGATTAGGCCAAACTTCAAGTAGGTTGGAAGCTCCAGTGCGTTCAATCACTTTATTAAAAAGAACGAGAAACCAGCTGCTAACCCCCCAGAATGAAGTAATATTTTGACTAATCACTTCATCTAGAATGGTATCAATTTTCTGCTCCCAGTTACTCATTAATGCCGTGTTGTTGCTTGGCGCACTTCTGAATTCTGCCCACATTGGCATATTCTGAATGAGTATAGCACTGAGATCTCCTGAATGACTTTTCCCGTGAGATTCCAAATCGGTGGAACCGCCAAGACGCAGCCCGAGCCCTTCAAATAATTTAGAATCAGGATTGTGATTAAAATAAAGAGCCAATTCAATTTTCCCACCATTCATATGGGCACCCTCTAAACTTTCCTTGGGCACCGGAATAAACTTAGAAACGCCGCTAGAAGTGCCTGAGCTTTTTGCATACCATTCTACTTTTCCAGGCCACAAAATATCTTTATCACCATGCCTCATTTGATTGATGTAGGGTTTTAAGTCTCCGTATTCGTGTAATGGAACTTTAGAAACATAATCCTTATAATCATGAATGGAATCAAAGTGATGAAGCCGGCCAAATGCGGTATTCTTGGCTTTCGCAATAAAATCTAACAGAATTTCTTCTTGCGTTTGAATAGGCCGTTCATTTAAATCGAATAACCTTTCTACGTAAATGCGTAGCGTTGATTGAAGAATCTTATTTACGAGTGAATAAAACACTGTTTAATGGCGGATTTAGCGTTTTGGATTTAACTTCACGGTTAGTTACCACTAAAATAACTGAAAATGCAATTGGAAGGACCATTACGTAAAATGTCTACTTATTACGGCGAAGAAATCCGTTATACTTTGCGATTGGGGGACGATTTACTTTTCATGAATGCGTTGCTTGGGAGGAATATTGAGATTTCTTTCAACGGTAATCATACGTGCTTTTGTGGTCACTTGGTTTCAGAGGTGTATCGTCAAAACTTCTGTAGGGAGTGCTTTTTTACCAAACCAGAGGCATCACCAACTATAATGAAACCTGAATTAAGTCAGGCGCATTTGGGTATAGAGGAAAGAGATTTAGAATTTGAAAAACGCCTTCAGCTACAACCTCATTATGTGTATTTAGCCAAGACCGATAGAATAAAAGTTGGGGTAACAAGGAATACACAGATGCCCTTTCGATGGATGGACCAAGGGGCTAAAAGTGCTGCCATATTGTTAGAAGTTCCCAATCGATACATCGCAGGTGAAGCTGAAGTTGCCTTGAAAAACCATTTCGTGGATAAAACTTCTTGGCAAGCAATGCTTAAGGATGATTCAACAGATGAAGATTTGATGGAGTCCATAGAAACTGCCAAGTCCTTGTTGCCTGAACATCTGAAGCAATTCATTTTCAAAGATTCCGTAGAATGGTATTTTAACTATCCAATTAAGCATCAAATTAAGAAAGTGAAGAGTATGAATTTGAAGGCCCCTGATGACCGGGTTCAAGGCGAATTATGGGGTATACGAGGGCAATATATAATCACGGAAAACGGCGTCTTCAATGTCCGGTCGCACAGCGGGTTTATGGTCAAGATGAAAGTAACTTAAAGGCGTATCTCTTCTCCTACACTTAGTTTAAAATAGCGTCTTGCCCAGAACATAATCAGGTAAATGATAATGGTGTCAAAGGCTGCAAAGATGATTTTAAATAGCCAGCCATCCGCAATATATCCTCCCATGGTGGACCAGCTTTCAACTCCTGCAAAAAGAACTACTACTACCATGGTGGTATCCACTCCTTGAGATAGAATGGTGGAAAAGTTGTTCCGAACCCAAAGTTTTTTGCCTTTAGTCAACTTTTTCCAAAAATGGAATAAACGCACATCAATTAATTGCGCAAAAAGATAGGCCAGCATGGATGCTGCTATTACACGCCAAGCATTTTGAAATACAGCGTTGTACATAGCGTCGTCTACTATCGACCCATCAATAGAAGGAAATTGTGCTCCTAACCACAAAATGAAAAGCACAAAAACACTAGCAACGAGACCCGCTAGCACCACCTGCGTTGTTCTTTTTTGACCATACAATTCGCTCAAAATATCTGTTATTAGAAACGTAATAGGATAGGGTAAGACCCCTGCACTTATGACAAAAACTTTGAACCCTAAATCAATACTGACAAACTTATTGGCAATGAGATTACAAGTAATAAGTGCGGTAATGAACAATGCACCTAAAATATAGTAAAGTCGCTCTGCTGCTTGTCTGTTTTGGGCCATTATAAATTTCTAAAGAGAGGATTCAATTTAGCTTGTATTCCAGGGTTGCTCCCTACTTCTAAAAGATCATTCATCACCGGGTCGTTTGACAGCGGCTCTAAGAGTGAATTAGATTTAAGCCACGAGCCAGAGGCAATACTCCCGAATGACTCAAGGTATTTTTCTATGCCGGTTTTTTGAGCTGGAAGCTCATACAAGCGATACTCTTCCAAACCAGCCTCACCCGCGGCAAAGGCAATGGCATCGCTTAAGTTGCCTTCATAATCTGCGAGTGCATTATCTACTGCATCTGTTCCAGTCCACACTCTTCCACCGCAAAGTGGTAATAAGTAATCCATTTCCATATTTCGTCCTGCAGCAACCTTTCCTGTAAAGTCGTCATAGCCTTTGTCAATCATTTTCTGAAGAATAGCATATTCACTTTCATTTGG
Organism: Bacteroidota bacterium; assembly: GCA_003023665.1. Lineage (GTDB taxonomy): Bacteria > Bacteroidota > Bacteroidia > Flavobacteriales > Schleiferiaceae > UBA10364. The sequence goes on along the minus strand of PXYR01000058.1, from coordinate 2,843 downwards.
GTGATGGTAAAGATTTGGAAAGTTGGCTAAGGGGTGAGTGGTGACTTCTTCCACACGAAGACCAAGTGTCTCTGACATTAATTGTTCAGCAGTAAATAGATTTAAAAAGATTCCAATACTTCCGGTTATAGTTGTGCTGTTGGTAAATATTGCGTCTGCATTACAACTAATATAATAGCCTCCTGATGCAGCATAATTTGCTTGACTTACGATGATTGGTTTTTCAACTTTATCAATGGCATGATGAATCATATCAGAGGTTAAAGCACTTCCACCAGGACTGTTTACGCGCAATACAATAGCTTTTACCCTTTCGTTATCTGATGCTTTTTCCAATGCTTTTATAATATTTCTAGTCCCAATGCTATTTTCTCCACCGGTACCGTTCCCAATAGTTCCATTGGCATATATAACGGCTATCCTATCCCTCGAACTTCCTTTGGATAAAGTTGAAGCATAGTCTTTCCAGTTGACCAATTTGTACCTGTCTTCCAATTTTTCAAAAACATCTTCTCTATATCCTAATTGTTCTACCAATCCAACGTCCATAGCCTTATCCGCATCCATTCCTACCCAATTGTTGGCGCAAGAATCTAAAGTTGTACGCGGAATGTTTTTTTCATTTTCAAAAGCATCCCCAATAAATTCCCAAAACTGTGAAGTGAGGTTAGAAAGTTGTAGTCTATTTTCTTTACTCATCTCAGAGGCTATATACGGTTCTACAGCGCTTTTAAAGTCATTACCTGTACCTCTAACGACTAAAGGTTCTATACCGAATTTGTCAAAAAAGTCCTTGTAGTAGGTGCTAGAAATACCAATGCCTCGGATGTCCATAATTCCACCAGGATGAAGTATTGCGGTATCGCTGAGCGCTGCTAAATAGGCTCCTTTTTGAGTATAGTATTCCCCATAAGAGTAAATAGGTTTCCCACTTTTTTTGAATTCTATGAAGTACTCACCTAATTCTTCAAGCATTCCGTAACCTGCTACAAAAGCGCCATGCTCTAATAGTATTCCTTCAATGTTATCATCTTCTGCCGCTTTTTTAAGTCCAAGCATCAAGTCATTGAGCCCAAGAGCGCTAATGTCTTGACCCAACAGTTCAGCATTGAGTTCCGCGAAAGGATCTTCGCTGGTCCGTTCAACTAATTCCCCGCTTAAGTTGATTTTTAGCAAGGAGTTCTCATTTATCTTTGGTTCGCCGTCATTAGAAGAGGCCGCTAGGCCGAATAATAGTAGTACGCTTAAAAAACTCAAAGTGATAAGTGCTGCAAGGACAGCAAGAAATGTGGTAAAAAAGGATTTCATGTACAGAGGTATAATCTTATTGGGTACAAATTTAGGAGATAAAAACGGTAATCTAGAGAGGGCTCGCAATGAACTCGCCAAAGATTGCAAAGTTGTATCCATCAGCGCTATTTATGAAACGCCTTCTTGGGGTTATGAAAGTAATGAGACGTTTTACAATCAGGCGCTCGATTGCACTTTTGATGATAGCCCAAATGATTTCATCAATAAATGCCTCAATGTAGAGAAAAGGTTAGGACGCTACAGGGGAGAAGGTGGCTACAGCGATCGTACAATGGACATTGATATTCTTGCCATTGAGAATGTGGTAATGGATTCTGAAGAGCTCATTATTCCTCATCCTAGACTTCACTTGCGAAAATTTGCGCTAATTCCGTTTCAAGAATTATGGCCAAATTGGATTCATCCAGTCTCTAACTTAAGCATGGATGTTATGCTTGAGCGATGTGATGATGAAGTTGTACCCAATCGAATTATTTAAATAATAGGTAGAATACTTCTCTATTTTAGTAAAAGAAGGTTGACCAATGTAACTACTATAGTATTTTGCTTCGGGCTTTTTAACAATTAAATTTCCGACTCGTGAAAAAAATATTTGTCCCCGTGATTTATTTGTTCATCTTATCTTCTTGCACAGAGATAAAGATGCTACAATCAGATGTTGCCTTGCTTAATGAAAAAGTAAATGCAATGTCAGGCGATAGCGATGGTGATGGTGTTGCCGATTTATTTGATGCGGATAATCAGACGCCAAAAGGTGTAGCGGTTGCTGGAAACGGAGTAGCCTTAGATTCAGATGGAGACGGTATTCCAAATTACAAAGACGGTGATGTTTTTACACCAAAAGGTATAAATGTAGACGAAACAGGTATGCCGCGAGATTCAGATATGGATGGTGTTCCGGATCATTTAGACAAAGAAAAAAATACGCCCCCAGGCGCTTTAGTAAACTTTAAAGGGCAAACAATTGCCAATTCCGGAAGTTTAACCAATTCAACGGCACTTTTGCCTAGTATCTATTTTAAATTCAATAGCGCTACTCTGTCTACATCTTCTTATGAAAGCCTGACTGCAGTGGCCAGGTACCTTAAAGAGAACCCTAAAATAACAATAGTAATTCGCGGATATAGCGACCCGGTGGGTTCCGAATCTTACAATAAGGCATTGGCTTTAAGAAGAGCAAAAGCCGTAAAAAAAGCACTGAACGAAGTGTTTAATGTGAAAGGTAACCGATTGCAGACTGTGGCAATAGGAGAAAATGATAAACTAAGCGATAACTATAAAATCAACCGTCGGGTTGATTTTAAACTCAAGTAGCTTATTCGAGTTACTTGGTTAATCCTTTGTGAATTTCAAACAGTGCCATTCCAGCACTAACGCTAACGTTCAAACTATGCTTAGTGCCGAATTGTTTGATTTCTATAACGTCGTCACAAGTGCCAATAACTTCTTGTTGTACACCCATTACTTCATGTCCTAAAACCAACGCAGTAGGTCCTAAAACTGAATATTCTCGCAGATCAATACTGCCTTCA
>PXYR01000210.1 GCA_003023665.1 Bacteroidota bacterium | reverse complement strand
TCCCTAGCGGGTTATATAACGTTCGCGCATTAAGTCCAAAGGGACAGATGCAAACCTTACATGAAGTCAGAGTTCGCTCAACCAAACCCACCTATGTTAATCTTTACGTTGAGCGTATCAGCACATTGAAGGAGGTAGCCGTGCGTGCCGATGCCTTTCATCGCACTCCGGAAACGCCCTTGAGTATAAAGAACATCAACCGTTCTGAAATGATGCGAATGCCCGGTGCAGTGCTTGACTTGAGCAAGGTCGTTCAGAATTTCCCTGGGGTGTTGCCAAAGCCCTCTTTTGGTTATGCAATCGCTATGAGAGGTGGTGCACCTAACGAGAATAGATATCTCTTAGACGGAATTTCCCTTCCAACTGTGAATCACTTTAGTATTCAAGGGGCCTCGGGAGGGGCAGTGAGCTTGATCAACTTAGATCATATCCAAGGAATGGATTTGGTCACTGGAGGTTTTCCTGCAGATGTGGATGATGCTTTATCCGGTGTACTTCAGCTTGAAGGACGCAATGCGCGTGGCGATCGCTGGGGTGTGCGTGCCACGCAGGGTGGTACGGATTATGGGATTACGCTCGAAGGTCCAGTGGGCGACAAGACATTGATGACCATAAGTGGTCGTAACAGCTTCTCACAACATTATTTCAAGCTCTTCAATATTCCAGTATTGCCTACTTATCAGGATGCTCAATTGCGCATTCATCACAAAATTGGGCCAAGAAAAGACCTTACCATCATCGGCGTAGGCGGATGGGACGACTACAAATTGTACACCGACGGACGTGGTAGCGATGCCCTACTCTACAACGTGGGTTACATCCCTGAAGGAACGCAGCAAACAGAAGTTTTGGGTGCGCGTTACCGCTCCTTTACAGACAACGGTCGATGGGAATACGTGCTGAGCCGTGATCATGTAGGCAATCAAGCAGAGAAGTTCATTGGCAACACAGGGTTGGACGGAGATAGACTATTAGACTATAGCAGCACCGAGACCAACACTAGATTCAATTTAAGCCACCATGTAGTGAGCAAAGATTGGCAATGGAAGTACGGCTTGAATCTCGTGTCTAGGAACTACGGGCTTGATATGTGGAACGTGCGCTACAATAATGATTTGGCGGTGCAGCGAATTGATACTGCGGATTATTTAGCGCAGCAAGACTTCTTGAGTGCTGGAGCGTTCACCCACTTGACCCGTCATTATTTGGAGCGCAGGTTGTCTACAAGCGTGGGAGTACGTATGGATATGCACACCTTGAATTTGACCACTATTAATCCGTTGGCGCAGCTCTCCCCTCGCATGAGTGCGCAATACCATTTGAATGAATCATGGGCGGTTCAAGGAAACTTGGGAAGCTACACGCAAATGCCGCCTGCTATTACAATTTTGGCCAATACAGCGAATAATTGGTCACAGTATAGTTATGCGGGGCGTGTCAATCAAGCGGCCACTGGTATCGAATTTCAAAACGGCCAGACATATAGATTCTCGCTTGAGGGATATTACAAGGATTACCGCCAAATGCCTTATCTATGGACCGATCAAATGGCTTTTTCGCAGGCTATTGGTGCCTATGTGGCTGTGGGGGACCAAGTAAGTTCTTCACGCGCTCAAGGGCGTTCCTATGGTTTGGAGTTGTTCTTGCAGCAAAAGCTTAAAGGCACCTATTGGTGGACCATGAGCTACAACTTTGGATATAGTGAAACCCGTTTGGACGCCTCGCAAGAATGGAAACCGACGGTTTGGGACAACCGCCACAACATAAACCTGGTCTTGGGTAAGGTATGGGGTAAGGGTTGGCAAATAGGTGCCAAATACCGCTGGGCCACGGGAACGCCGTACACCCCATTTGATTCAGAGCTCAGTGCTTCAACAGCGAACTGGGACGTGTTGCAACGAGGGATTTTCGACGTGGACCAAATTATGGGCGAGCGCTTGCCAGCCTACAGCGTGATTGACGTAAGGCTAGATAAGACTTATAATAAAGAAAAATACAGTCTGACCTGGTTCTTAGATTTACAGAACTTCACAAGTTCAAGCATTCCTCTTATGCCCTATTTGACTGTAGAACGTGATGAATTAACAGCGGCGCCGCTTGAGGATCCCAACAGCACGGATAGTTATCTAGTAAAAACAATTGACAGTGACACAGGTAGGTTATTACCAACCATTGGTTTGATACTTGAAATATAATTGGCAAACTGCACTACCTTTAAGCCATTAAAAGCAGCACATGTTTAAAACCTTTATCCGTAAAATCCCGCTATTTTTAGCAAACACGGTAGTTTTTTTAACTATCCTATGTTTGTTTGGCTGGTTAGTAAGAGAAACTACAAAAGGTAAACAATGGGTGCCTCATAATGTCAGTAGGTCTGTTTCATTTTTCACTACACTACCCGACCGTCTTGTTAAAGCTAAAGCTGCTGTAGAACGTCTGCCACTGGTATATGTTCCCTCTCCGGAGAGGTTTGAACCCATCAACAAATTAGAGGAAGACGTGAAGGTGCTCATCAGTT
>PXYR01000209.1 GCA_003023665.1 Bacteroidota bacterium | reverse complement strand
AGAGTGTGCTGAGCACCTTTTTTCCTTTGAAATTTTTGAAATACGGCAGTAAATCAGCCGGTCGGCCTAAATTAAAACCATGAATTAATTCTATATCCTCCGGTAATTTCTGACCTGCCAGAACAATGACGATTTTATGTCCTAGATTCTCTAGCCCTGCAGCTGTTGACTCAACCTGAATGGTGTCCCCACCGGGTTGTGTGTAAAGTGTTGATCTTGAAATAAGGGCAATCTTCATTTAAGCCTTCATATTGAATTCATCAAGAAGCTCCAATACTTCTTCAACATCTACTTGATCTGAAAAGGTCATTGGCTTATTGGGTAAGGTTGTATCTACACTCCAATTCCCCTTTCCAAGTAATTGATTCATATCCTCTTGTATTTTGGCTATACAGCTTCCGCAATTCACTTTTGTATCAATGGTCATTACTTTAATGGTTTTAAATGCAGCTTTAAACTATTAAGCACCACACCTATACTGCTAACACTCATTGCAATGCTGGCTATCATGGGGGTTAACTTTATTCCAAAGGTAGGGTGTAGCAGACCTGCGGCAATTGGAATAGCAAGGGCATTATAGCCGAAAGCCCAAACAAGGTTTCCACGCAAGGTAGTTCTGAATAGATGTGCTAGTTTGAAATAAAGTTTAAGACCTAAAACACCTTCATGCATAATTACTATATCCGCATTTTGTTGGGCGGCTTCTGATGCAGATGCAAAACTAAGGCCCACATCAGCACTGCTAAGCGCAACGGTATCATTAATCCCGTCTCCTGCCATGAGTACGCTACCGTATTTCTTGTAATACTTCACTTGTTCTTCTTTTTCAAGGGGAAGCATTTCACTAAAAAACTCATCTATATCTAACCGTTTGCTAAGCTTTTTAACGACGGCCTCTTTATCACCAGAAATAATAACGTTTTTAATACCCAAGCCCTTTGCGTGTTCTATTATTTCGGTTGCACCAGCGGCCAAGGAATCGTCAAACAAAACAGTAATGAGCAGATTTTTTGAGCTAAAGAGAACGGATGTGGTCTTGTCCGATTGTATGGATTTTCCAGTGATTTCTTGGTACCATTTTGGTGAACCTAAATAGTATGTTTCACCATCAATATTGCCCTGTATTCCCTTACCTGCAATTGCCCTGAGTTTACGCACTTTTAAAAGCCCACCTTGAAAGCCCAAGTACTGTTGCATTCCCTTATTTAGTGGGTGAGACCCATATTTGTTGAGAGATATGAGCACATTTTTATAGGTGGTGATATCTCCTTTTAACTCCAATACGGCTGGTTTACCCGTAGTTAATGTTCCCGTTTTATCCCAAAGAATATGTCTTATCTCTTTCGCTTTTTCAAGGGCTGTGGCATTCTTTACTAGTACTCCGCTTTTAGCCGCTTTTCCAGTTGCTGCGACTACGGCTAAAGGTGTGGCTAACCCCAATGCGCAGGGGCAAGCAATCACCAGAACATTGATTGCAAACACAAACCATAAAGGCTCTCCAAAATAAAACCAGAACATTCCGGTAAGAAGACTCAATACTAAAATAGAAGGCACAAATATTTTGGAAATTCGATCCGTTAGTTGTTCCGCCTTGGTCTCTTGTTCTTGAGTTTTAAGCACAGCTTCAATTATTCCGCCAAGGGCAGATAACTTTCCAGTGCTGACCACTTTAATGGTTAAGGCTCCATCTCCATTCAGGGTGCCGGTCCATACCTGAGAATCTTTTTCCTTTGCCACAGGGTTCGGCTCTCCAGTGAATGAACTTTCATCAATATTGGAAAAACCTTCCATTACGATTCCGTCTACAGGTATACGCTCTCCTGGTTTAACTAGAACACAATCATCCACCTCCAGCTCACAAACGGGGGTGGACAAGGCAGTCTCTTCTATAATTTTGATTGCAAGTTTTGGTTGAAGATCTAATAGGCTCTCTAAAGCCTTTACGTTTTGCAATTTTCCTCTTTCTTCCAAATATTTACCTATCAAAATAAAGGCAATAAGTAGTCCAGCACTTTCAAAATAAACATCTTGTTCTCCGGCAATGCCGTTGTACATGGAATAGAAGAATGCCGTGATACTCCCTAAACTGATTAGAGTATCCATATTTACGGCACCTAATTTCAAAAGACGGAATGCTTTACCGTGAATCTTTCTGCCAAAAAAGCCGCTTAAAATGAGTGCGAGAATTGCTTGCGCCCAAGGAAAAGAATGTTCATTCGTGTGCCCCATTCCAAGATAGAGAAGGGGTATTGCAAAAAGAGGCACAATAAGTAGTTCAAAGAATTGCTTTTTAAGTTCGAGTCGTTCGCGACTAAGCCGATTATTTAAACTTTCTTTTTCAGTATCTAAAGTATATCCGGCTTGAGCTAATTTTTTTTGTAATTCATCCAGATTGAAGGTTTCTTCTTCAATGGTAGCGGCAAAGGACTGACTCGCGTATTTAACCGATATGTCGTATATGCCTTTACTTCCTTGAGCAATTGAAACAGCGCTCTGCGCGCAGCCTGCGCAAGTCATACCACTTAGGCTCC
>PXYR01000057.1 GCA_003023665.1 Bacteroidota bacterium | reverse complement strand
AAATCTGATGCCGCACTTTGTTGTAAGTCATTTTTGATAGACCTGAAATTCTTCTTAAAATCCTGAACCTCTTTGATTGAATTAAACATCGAAACATTTCGATTATTTAACTCGTTTCTAAGTGTCTTTAGGGATTCTAATTGGCCAATGATATGCGCCACCGTAGCTGGATTAACAGGTTTAGCCCTAAAAATAACGAATCCAGCGTTATTACGTCTTTTAAGTAGACGATTAGCTTACTTAAGCGAGCTTAATGTCGCCCACCCCAAAACTTTCTCTATCAACTCGTTCACAGGGCCTGCCGGGTCCGGGTGAAATTCATTGGTAGTTCTGTTGGCCAGTAAGGCGCTAAAGCTGTGGGCTTCATGGCCCAAAAGATTGGCCAGTGCATAGATGCCGGAGGTTTCCATCTCAAAATTGGTGATGTGGAATTCACCCAATTGTGTTTTGTAGAGGTTCTGTAACGTTTCCTTAAAGGTGCTTTTGATTTGGATGGAACGTCCTTGTGGACCATAAAAGCCAGGTAGGGTGGCAGTGATACCGTGCATAAGTCCATCAAACTGCGGTGTAGTAGCAGAAGGAACTGGTATGTAAGTGGGTTTTATGGGCGAGCCTTCAATGTGTATGCTCTTGAAATTATGCTCGTAAAAAGGCAGCAAGGCGTCAAAGGCAAGTGCACCAACGCTATGCAGTAAGGTGCCCACTTTAATGGTTGGGTCCACTGCACCAGAAGTACCTATTCTTATGATTTTGAGTTTGCGCGGCACTTGATTTCTTGTGCGTGTAACAGGATCAATATTGACTGCAGCATCCAATTCATTGAGAACAATGTCAATGTTGTCCGTGCCCATTCCGGTGGAGAGCACCAACACTTCATGCTGATTCAAGGTGCCTCTGGTAATGGTGAATTCACGCCGTGTTTTAGTCCAAAGAATGGTGTCAAAATGCTGGGAGACAGAGGCTACTCGGTCCGGATCTCCTACAGTGAAGATTAGATCTGGTATATCTGCAGCCACAAGGCCCAAGTGGTATACACTACCGTCTTCATTTAGGATAAGTTCAGAAGGAGAGAATTGGTCCATGGAAAGTATCTTTGTCGTCTCAAAATTCAAGCTCAAGTTCGTGAAAGCAGAAATCATAACCATAGGGGACGAGATATTAATTGGACAAATTGTTGACACCAATAGTGCTTGGCTTGGAACCGTTTTAAACGAAGAAGGGATAGAAGTCACTAGAATCAATAGTATTTCCGACACCCCAGAGGCCATCATTGAAGCCGTGGAAGGATTGTACCCAGAAACCCAATTGGTTATTATGACGGGCGGCCTAGGACCCACAAAAGATGATCTCACCAAGCAGACCTTGGCCAACTATTTTGGCTCAGAAATGGTATTCCGTGAAGACGTTTGGGAACACATAGTACAACTCTTCAAAGGGTTTGGCCGTGAACCGGTTGAGCGCAATAAGCAGCAAGCCTTGGTGCCTGAAGCCTGCGAAGTGCTGTTCAACCACAAGGGTACTGCTCCGGGAATGCTCTTTAGAAAGGGTGAGGTTAGAATTGTTAGTCTACCGGGGGTTCCCTATGAAATGAAAGGTTTGGTGAGCAATGAACTCTTGCCCTTGCTGCGAGAAGAAATAGATTACCAAATCATACATAAAACCCTGTTTGTAGTTGGCGTGCCAGAAAGCGTGTTAGCAGATAAAATTGAGCCATTTGAATCTGAATTTCCCGGCTCCATCAAATTGGCCTACCTACCAAGACCAGGAATGGTGCGTTTACGATTAACCTCACGTGGAAAGCGCAATGACGACTTACAAGCAGAAGTAGATGCAGCCACGGGGGTGTTGAGAAAAGCTTTAGGAGATGCTTTGATGGACGGCTCCTCCAAGCCCATTGAGCGCTATGTAGGTATTCTATTGCAAGAAAAAGGACTCACAGTAGGAACAGCAGAAAGTTGCACGGGCGGAGGCATTGCCGCAGCGCTGGTAAATGTACCAGGTTCTTCTGCCTATTTTGAAGGTGGACTAGTGGCCTATTCCTATGGAATAAAGGAAACCTTGCTAGGCGTAGATCATTCGACCATAGTGGAAAAAGGGGCTGTAAGTGAAGAAGTAGTGCGCCAAATGTCAGAGGCCGCCAGAAAGAACTTAGGTGTAGACTTTGCTGTTGCCGTTAGTGGTATTGCCGGTCCTGGTGGAGGAACCCCGGATAAGCCTGTAGGTACCAGTTGGATATCTATTGCTGGTCCAGAGCGCACCATTGCTGAAAAGTTTGTTTTTGGAAAGGTGCGTGAACGCAATATTCAGAAGACCATTTTTGCTGCACTGAACTTGTTAGTAAAAGAAGTAGAAGATTATCCCGCATCATAGTTGGTGATAACAAAGAATTGACTTAGTTTTGCAAACCATTTTGGTAGAACCCAGAAAAGTATAAGATTATGTCACGTGTTTGTGATTTGACAGGTAAGAAAGCGATGACAGGAAACCATGTTTCCTTCTCCAATAAGAAGAATAAGCGCAAGTTCAACGCGAACTTGTTTACAAAGAAATTCTACATCCCAGAAGAGGATCGTTGGGTGACTTTGAAAGTAGCTGCTTCAACATTGAAAACTATCAACAAAAAAGGTATCTCTGCTGTGCTTAAAGAAGCTGAAGCAAACGGATACGTTGTTAAATAAGAATAGAACATGGCGAAGAAAGGTAACCGCGTTCAAGTAATCCTAGAGTGTACAGAGCACAAAGACTCTGGTATGCCAGGTACTTCTCGTTACATTACAACTAAGAACAAGAAGAATACGCCGGATCGTATGGAGTTGAAGAAATACAACCCCGTGCTTAAGCGTATGACTGTTCATAAAGAGATTAAATAAGATGGCAAAGAAAGTAGTAGCAACGCTGAAATCAGGCGACTCTAAGCAGTACACTAAAGTAATCAACATGGTAAAGAACGATAAAGGTTCTTACTCTTTTGAAGAGCGTGTTGTAGGTAAGGACGAAGCAAAAAGCTTCCTAAAATAAAGTCTGTCTTTATTCACGATATTTGAACCACTCTAGCACTAGAGTGGTTTTTTTATTCTAAGCCTTTGCATTATGAGCTTTTTTAAGAAATTCTTCACCAGCGACAAAAAGGAAAACCTGGACAAAGGGTTGGATAAAACGCGCACATCCGTATTTGAAAAGATTACTCGTGCCGTAGCAGGGAAGAGCAAGCTAGATGACCAAACGCTGGATGAAATTGAAGAAGCCCTAATTCTTTCAGATGTTGGCTTAGATACCACCGTCAAAATCATTGAAGCTTTAGAAGAGCGGGTAGCACGTGACAAGGTCATGGGTGAAAATGAGATGATGGACATGTTGTATGAAATAATCTCAGACCTCATGCAACACACCAGCGGCGTGTGGGAAGATTTTGAATTACCCAAAACAGATGGTCCCTACGTTCTCATGGTAGTTGGGGTAAATGGAGTGGGCAAGACCACAACCATTGGAAAACTTACCCATCAATTCAAAGCCAAAGGATATAAAGTGGTTTTAGGAGCAGCGGATACCTTTAGAGCCGCAGCCATTGATCAACTTGCGGTTTGGGGAGAACGTAATGACGTGCCTGTAATCAAACAAGAAATGGGTTCTGACCCTGCCTCTGTAGCATATGATACCATTGAGCATGCCGTGAGTTCTGGTGCAGATTTGTGTATCATAGATACCGCAGGTCGATTACACAACAAAAAGAACCTTATGAACGAGCTTTCAAAGGTTAAGCGCGTCATGCAAAAAGTAGTGCCAGAAGCACCGCATGAAGTACTGTTGGTGCTGGACGGTTCCACAGGTCAAAACGCATTGAATCAAGCCAAGGCCTTTTCAGAGGCTACACAAATCACCTCGTTAGCGGTGACAAAATTGGACGGCACTGCAAAGGGCGGTGTAGTCATAGGTATTTCAGATCAACTGAGCGTTCCTGTCAAATTCATTGGCGTAGGTGAAGGTTTAGAAGACCTACAGCTATTTAACCCAGAGGCTTTTGCTTCTAGTTTATTTCAGAAATAAATGCGTACACGCTCTACTCGTAAAAATAAAATCAACGTAGTCACTCTTGGTTGTTCCAAGAACATCTATGACAGCGAAGTTTTGATGGGTCAACTCAAAGCCAATGGCAAAGAGGTAGTCCATGAGGCCCCTGAAGAAGATGAAAACAATATAGTAGTCATCAATACATGTGGTTTCATTGATAACGCAAAAGAGGAAAGCATCAATACCATCTTGCATTATGCAGATAAGAAAGAACGCGGTGAGGTGGAAAAAGTGTACGTTACCGGTTGTTTATCAGAGCGTTATAAGCCGGACCTTGAAGAGCAAATTCCAGACGTAGACGCCTATTTTGGAACGCGCGACATGCCTCAATTGCTCAAAGTATTAGGAGCTGATTACAAGCATGAATTGGTTGGAGAGCGCATGACTACTACACCCAAGCATTTTGCCTATTTAAAGATAGCTGAAGGTTGTGATCGCCCGTGTAGTTTCTGTGCCATTCCATTAATGAGAGGAAAGCATAGAAGTACACCCATTGAAGACCTGGTTACAGAGGCGGAAAAGCTAGCCGCAAAGGGTACCAAGGAGCTCATTTTAATTGCTCAGGATTTAACCTATTACGGCCTTGACCTTTACAAAGAGCGCAGGCTAGCAGATTTATTGCGTGCCCTAGTAAAAGTAGACGGTATAGAATGGATTAGGTTGCACTACCTCTTTCCAACGGGATTCCCAGATGATGTATTGGATGTGATTCGTGAAGAGCCCAAAGTGTGTAACTACATAGATATCCCACTCCAGCATATAGCAGATCCTGTATTAAAAAGCATGCGCCGTGGAACCACTAAGGCAAAGACAGATGCTTTGCTGGATAAAATGCGTGAAAAAGTACCAGGAATTACTATCCGTACCACACTTATTGCCGGATATCCAGGTGAAACGCAAGAGGATCACCAAGTAGTCTTAGACTGGGTTCAACAGCAACGTTTTGACCGCTTGGGCGTATTTGCGTACAGCCATGAAGAAAACACGCATGCTTTCAATCTAGAGGACAATGTTCCGGCAGAGGTAAAGCAGCAGCGGGTAGATGAGATCATGGCCCTTCAAATGGAGATATCTAGAGCACACAATGAAAAGAAAGTGGGTCAAGAGTTCCGCGTGCTAGTGGATCGTAAAGAGGGAAGCCATTTTGTGGCACGCACAGAGTTTGATTCTCCAGATGTAGATAATGAAGTGCTTATTCCTGCGGAAGATATTTACCTTAAAATTGGTGATTTCTGCACGGTAAAAATTGTGGAAGCGCACGATTACGATCTCATTGGTCAAGTCATAGATTAGTTCATTTCTGTTGTTCACAGCATTTGTGAATAGCTTGATATTTTCCGGGTCTTCTGTACACATTTCTAGGATGCAGAAGCGTTATATTTACGTTGATGGTACAAAAGAAGATCTTGCGGTTGGTGTGTTATGCAGTATGGTTACTGCCCTTGAGTATCTATGCATCTACAACAACTCACTCGTGGTCTTTAAAAGGGGAGGTAGGAAGTTTTGCTCCGGCGGGCTGGAGTCATTATGAAGTGCCTGCGTTAACCAGGGTTCAAGCGGTACGCATGAAATTGGTGATTAACACCCTTGTGGATGAACGCTTTGATCCTGTAAAAGGTAAAAAAGCAGCGTTGAAATTTTATGGGATAAAGGATACCATAGCAGAGGCCGGCATAATCATAACGGCTGGCACCGTGCTTCTGGCAGATTTAGCTGTAGCTGCGGATTTACCCTTACGTATTTTGGAAAATAACAATCCGCATGTACTGCGTGATGTATTGCCAAAAGGAACGGCCATTTACGGACTCAACTACGAACCTACTCCGTCAGAGGCGCTTGCTATGGTTGAAAAGCAAGAGAAGTACTCCACAGAATTGGCGGTGCAATACCAAAAAAGACGCAAGCAAGTACTTAGCTTTATGCCAGATCCCAGCACGCACAGTGCCTCAGTGTACGTAGTTCGCAGCGGAGACTACCTTGGTAAGATAGCTTCGCGCTCAGGAGCCAGCGTTAGCGATATACGCAAGTGGAACAAGCTCAAAGGCAACACCATCTACCCAGGTCAGAAACTCACCGTGTGGAAGCCTAAAGGAGCTAAACTAAGTACTGAAGAAGTAGCATCGGCCCCAGAGAAGAAGAAAGAAAAAGAAGTCATTGCTGTGCCCTCTGCTCAAGACCAATCTTTCCTAACCTATGAGGTGAAACCCGGAGATACACTGTGGAGTATTGCGCAGAAATTCCCTGGTGTAAGTGCAGACAATCTCAAGACCTACAACAAGATGAATGAGCTTATTAAAGCAGGTGAACGCTTAAAGATACCAACGCAGATGATTACAGATTATTCACCTGAGAAATACCCTGCGGCACAGTAATCAATGAATAAGCCCGGACACTTTTTTGGATTTCTTGTTGTTTTAGCCTTGGTGGTAAGTGGGTTAAGTCTACTTATTGGCGGTAAATCTGTTGAAATTGGAGATGCTGAGTTAAGCTACTACAGCCCATCAGAACTATTTGGTCCCTTTTGGAAGGGAGCGGATAGCGCAATTGTTGAAGTAAAAGAAAACATTGCGTTAGAAGCACTCATTGGAGAAAGCGATTCCATTGATGCTTCCCTTAAAGATAGTAGTCAGCAGGAACTTCAAATACCAAACAATCTTTCTGTTCAACAAGCGGCCCCATTGGATACAACAATTCAGGTTTCAGACATCATGATGTTTGCGCCATTCTTTGATGCCCTTGCTGCTGTAAAAAATAGTCGCACGGAAAACGTGCGCGTCCTTCACTTTGGAGATTCACAGCTTGAAGGCGACCGCATTACCATGCAATTGCGTGATGCCTATCAGCGCGAATATGGTGGAACTGGTTTTGGATACACGGCTTTAAAGCCATTAGTTGCTCCATCTTCATTAGCGTTTAAAAATTCAGAAGGCTTTATTAGGAAAACGGTATTTGGGAGAAGGGACACGGCCTTTAAAGACATGAAGTACGGCCACTTGGGATCCTTTACCTTACTTGGACCCACAGACAGTTCTTACTTTGAAGGTTCTGTAACCTTTGAAAAACGCAACTGGGGATTCAGTAGAGCGCGCAATTTTACGCGTGCTAAAATCCATATTGAAGGAACAGCTCCCACGCGTGCAGAGGTTTTTGTTGAAGACACCTTATTCTCAACGCGCATTTTTCCTGAAGGAGAATGGACATTGGCTATAGAAATTCCCTACACGGAAAAGTTTGATTTGAAACTAACCTCCAAAGCTCAGGCTAGAATATATGGGGTCAGCTTTGACAGTCCTTACGGCTTTCATGCGGACAACGTGGCCATGAGAGGAGCTTCTGGGATGATCTTCTCTAAGATGAACGACGAGCAGTTCGCAGCAAGCCTCCAAAGAGAAGGTTATGATTTGATCATAATGCAATTTGGAGGAAATGGCGTCCCTTACTTAAAAGATGAAGCACATGCGGGAAGGTTTGCTCGTGCTCTTGGACGTCAAGTAGGGCATATTCAGCGATTGTATCCAAAGGCGGCAATATTGTTTATTGGACCCTCTGATATGGCTAGAAAAGAAGGATTAGAGATGAAGTCTTACCCCTTAATTGCGTCATTAAAAGAGCAGTTAAGAGCTGAAGTTCTCCGCAGAGGAGGAGGGTATTGGGATCTTTATGATGTCATGGGTGGTGAAGGGTCTATGGTACAATGGGTAGAACACAGACCTGCTTGGGCAGTAAAGGATTATATTCATTTTACACCAAAAGGCGCCTCCAAAGTAGGCTATGCTTTGGTAGCTGCACTCAAAGAATTAGAAATGGAATACCAAGAAGTCATGGATCTTCTTGCTGCAGAAAAGCAGCGTATACAGGATAGCACAGCTGCCTTTAAAATGAGCCAGGGTACTGGAGTGGAACTATGATCAGAACATTTGTCATAGCATTCCTTCTTGGTGCTGCTTCTATGCAGGGCCAAGATCATGTAGAGGCCCTAGCCTTGAAATACCCTTTCCTCGATACAGCCAAAAACCACATGGAGTATTATGGAAGTGAACAGGCACTTAAAGGATTCTTCAACAAACTAGACCAAGCCATATTTGATTTTGAAGGAAAAGTGAACATAGTGCATGTAGGCGGTTCACATGTTCAAGGAGGTATGCTGAGCCATACGTTGAGGATGCACCTTGGTCAATTGGCACCAGAACTCAATGTAGAAAGAGGTTTCTTCTTCCCACACCGCTTGGCAAACACCAACATGCCAAGAAACATTTACATAAGGAAAATGGGCAAATGGGAGGGATGTAGAAACAGTATTCCTAAAAACAATTGTCCATGGGGCTTTTCAGGGATTGATGCCATTACTTACGACAAGGATGCCGGTTTTATCCTTCAAAGCTTCATGGAGAATGAAAAACCTTACCGATTCAATGAACTCAGGATTTTTGAGCACATGGCTTCCAGTACAATGCAACCTTTTAGCCAGCCTCCTCCAGATAGTATTGTGATAGATACGGTGGCCGGAGTTCGCCGGTGGTTCTTCAATGAAATGATTGATAGCATTGTAGTCCACTTTGACAGCGTTCAAGGAGATCCGCAATACATTTTACAAGGATTGCAAATGGTGCGCCCAGAAAGCGGCTTAGTCTATCACGCTCTGGGCGTAAACGGTGCAGCAACTAAGTCCTTTTTACGAAGTGAAAATTTTGTAGCGCAGGGAAAATATGTGGAGCCAGACTTAGTCATCTTTGGTTTGGGTATTAACGACGCCTACAAGCCAGATAACGCATGGTTTCCAGAAGAATACGGCGCACGCTACGATACGCTTGTGCATTGGTTCCGTGAGATTAATCCAGATTGTGAATTCATCTTCATGACCAATAATGACAGCTATTACAAGCGCCGCCTTCCCAATGAACATGCATTAGATGTAGTGGAACAGATGCAACAGCTTAGTAAGCGCCACAACGCCGCAGTATGGGATCTGTTTGGTGTAATGGGCGGTTTGAATTCTATTGCCATTTGGGAAGAACATCATTTAGCCAAGGCGGATAAAATTCATTTCACCAGTGCGGGTTACCGTCTGAATTCTGATTTATTATTCTGGGCCATTTGGGAGGAATACGAGAAACACTTAAAAACCTTGCAGGACTAATGAATTGGGATCTACTACAAGGTTGGTTGACCTACCAGGCAAATAGTCCGCTACTTTTTACCCAAAAGTACTTCTGGATCTTCTTTGGATTGGTGATGGGTGGGTATTCTCTAGTGTATAAGCATACGGCGCGCAGAAACATTTTCTTATTTCTAGTAAGCTTATTCTTTTATTACAAAACAAGCGGCTTCTATTTCTTCATCCTGTTGTTTTCTACTGTGGTGGATTTTTTCATTGGCCGTGCCATATACAAGAACAAGATTAAATGGCAGCGCCAAACATTTGTAGCACTTTCCGTAGTGGTGAACTTACTGGTTCTGGGGTACTTCAAGTATGCCTATTTTGTGGCCGATTTCATTCATGACCTTACCGGTATTGAAATTGCCGTACAAAACACATTTGCGCTTTGGACAAACAAAGCGTTGGGCACCAATTTCATCTTTGAAAAGATTTTACTCCCGGTTGGAATTAGCTTTTTCACGTTCCAAACCATTAGTTACAGTGTAGATATCTATCGCGGTCATATCAAGCCGGTCAAAAACATTTTGGACTTTGGATTTTACGTGAGCTTTTTTCCGCAACTGGTGGCGGGTCCAATTGTGCGTGCCTCTGAATTCGTTCCTCAAATCTACGCCCCTTACAGCTTGAGTAAACAACAAGCAGGATTAGGAATTTTCTGGATTCTGAATGGCTTGCTTAAAAAACTATTTTTGGCCGATTACCTGGCGGTGCAGTTCATTGATCGCGTTTTTGATAACCCGCAGCTTTACAGTGGTTTTGAAACCTTGAGCGCGCTCTTTGGCTATTCCTTGCAGGTCTATGCAGACTTTTCAGGATATACAGATGTGGCCATAGGAATAGCAATGCTCTTAGGATTTACGCTGCCAAAAAACTTTAACAGCCCGTACAAAGCTTCCTCTGTGGCCGATTTCTGGCGCCGCTGGCACTTGTCCCTTTCCACATGGCTGCGCGATTATCTCTACATTCCATTGGGAGGGAATAGGGAGGGCTCAATAGCTTCTTACCTAATCGTATTCATCTTCTTTGTCTTTATTTCCCTAATAGTAGGTAGCCCAATTCTCACGCTTGGGCTTGCCGTTGTCTTTGGCGGTGGATTTATAGCTATGCGCTACAGCAGTGTAGCTGCACGTTGGGTAAATACAAACATCAACCTTATGTTGACCATGGTTCTTGGGGGGTTATGGCACGGGTCTTCATGGAACTTTGTTACCTGGGGCGCCTTGAATGGGGTTGGCCTAGTGATTTACAAAAACTGGAAGAAAATCAGCCCTTGGGCAGACCGCAGCAAGTGGTATAATAGAGCTATAGGGCTCGCATTAACATTAATCTTCATCACCTTTACACGAGCATGGTTTCGCTCGCCAACTTGGGAAGGGGCTATTGCTATCTTGAGTAAGATTCCAACGGATTTTGGATGGTCTACCGCAGCAGAGGTAGTTGCTTCCAATTGGAAGTTCTACGTAGTTTTAGTAACGGGTTATTTAATACATTGGATTCCTTCCAAATACAAAGGTCAAATGCGTCAGTGGGTCAGCAACAGTTCGCCCTATGTTCTGTTTCTATT
>PXYR01000056.1 GCA_003023665.1 Bacteroidota bacterium | reverse complement strand
AGAACAAGGCACAAAAAAAGCACCTGCTATTGCTAACAAGTACTTTTCTGTTGCTCCCCCTATTGTTCAAAGTTGCAGCCAAGGGCCGTGTTTGAAGATTGAATTTTGTGTAAATTCAGTTATGGTTAAAGTCAAGTCGAAATGAAAGGAGCTTGTATTTCGCGATCTGCACTGATTGTGGTTATGTTTTTAGTCTGTATGTGCGCTAAAGCCCAAGTGTTAGAGCGATTAGACTTGGGGGTTAACGCGAAAAACGACTTCATTTCACCGGTAGTTTCTTATCAACTTCAAGAAAAAGCAACGCTGGAATTCACCCTTCCCTACAATTTTAAGCTAACACCAGGCACTTGGGTTGATGAGCCGGGATTACATTCCTTTTACGGGGCGATTAAATATGTGAATCAATTGTCTATAGGGACAAATACCGTTGATATTTACCCATTGTTGATTGTGTTGAATTCAGACGAGTATAACGCACTTTCTGATCCACTCGCTTTAGGTCTTGGTTTAGGGAAATCATTCAGCTCGAACGGTTGGTCATTACGCCCTGAATTGGAACTTTCATTCGTTCGTGAATGGTTTTTACCGTCAGCAGGGGCGCCTATTGAACACTATTACACGAGCTGGCCCTCAATTGGAATCACAATTAAGCATTGAACCATAGATTGTAAAAACAAAAAGCCGCAAGAAATAAATCTGCGGCTTTTTGTGTTGCTCCTCCTCTTGGGCTCGAACCAAGGACCCTCTGATTAACAGTCAGATGCTCTAACCAACTGAGCTAAGGAGGAATGTAATGTCCGATTCTTTCAAATCGGGGTGCAATAATACGTCAATCCCATATTTCCCGCAATAGTTAAATAAGTTTTTTTGTCTGATTGGAATGAAAGAGTACACTTGCAATACACAAGGCAAACCAAGGAGCATGAAATAGGAATCTGAGAATAATAGCAATACCAAGAGTTAATAGTTTTTTAGAGGTATTGAATCCGGCCTTTTCAAAAAACCGCAAGCACAACACTACTTTAAACCAAGCAGTAATTATATAATATGCTACAAAAACGACGGTTTCTGTATCCTGTATACCCCGCATAATTCCCATTGGTATGGATAACAGCATGTATAGGGTTATCCATTTATACATAGTTTTTAACCCCATCAGCTCAACCATTTATTGAAATGTGGCTGAAGCGACCATAGTGTGAATATGGAACCATAGATGATAATACCAAAAAGGTATTTTATAAAATAGAAATACGCATCGCCTCCAAAATCCCTAAGAACAATCAGAATCCCAATTCTCAAGACATTAAACCCTTGTATAGTTATTAATCCAAAGAGCACCTGTAGGAGTGTTTTCCAATTTAAATGGGAGAAACCTACTATGAATGCACCATAAGCAATAGAAAGGCTCAATCCATTGCACCCTTCCGCTACGTGAATCAGCTTGTCTTCTTGCCCAATGTAACAGCCTTCAATGAAACAGGAAAACGTGCATTGGGTTGCGCCTAATAACTGAGCGAGGTAAAAGGAAAACTCGCTCACACTATAGGTTACCCAATCAAGTGACTGGTTGTAAACGGTGTACTTAAGATAAAGTTGATAAAGCCCTAGTAGGATACAATAAGTTAAAGTGAATCTGTATAGGAACTTAATGAATTCCTTTTCTTGGATTGTTTTGTTTTTGAGAAGAGAGATAACCTTGTTTTTCATATTCAAAGATTCCCAATCAGTTATTTACAACGCAAGACTTGTTGAAATCAAATAGTTTTCAAGTGTAAAGTGGTTTTTAAACGGACCGCACAATGAAAGTATTTTGATTGCGTAACTAAAGACCTCCGCTTACCTTTGCTGCATAAATTTTATATAATGAGCTTACTGACAGTTGGAACTATGGCGTACGACGCACTTGAAACGCCTTTTGGAAAAACAGACCGCATCCTTGGGGGTGCTGCCACATACATTGCCCTTTCAGCAAGCTATCATGTGGAGAAAAGTAATATTGTTTCTGTTGTTGGTGCCGATTTTGAGCAGCCACATCTGGACCTTTTGAAGTCTAAAGGCGCAGATTTAGAAGGGGTTCAAATTATTAAAGACGGCAAGACTTTTTTTTGGAGCGGAAAGTATCATTTAGACATGAATACTCGTGACACTCTTGACACCCAATTAAACGTTCTTGCAGATTTTAATCCAATTGTTCCTGAGGCATACAAAGACGCGAAGTATTTAATGCTTGGAAATCTTATGCCGTCTATTCAACAACAGGTTCTTGATCAACTTCCTCAACGCCCTAAACTCGTTGTGTTGGACACTATGAATTTTTGGATGGACAATTGTTGGGACGACCTTGTTGAAGCTCTTAAAGGAGTTGATGTGCTTACTATAAATGATGAAGAAGCTAGACAGATGTCAGGTGAATACAGTCTTGTTAAGGGAGCAAAGAAAATTATGACAATGGGTCCTAAATTTCTCATCATAAAGAAGGGTGAGCATGGCGCACTACTTTTTCATGAGGACCAAATATTTAGCGCTCCTGCGTTACCGTTAGAAGAAGTTTTTGATCCAACTGGCGCCGGAGACACCTTTGCAGGAGGATTTATTGGCTATCTGGCTAAGACGGATGACATCAGTTTTGAAAACATGAAACGTGCGGTTATATGGGGGTCTGCTATGGCAAGTTTTACCGTTGAGAAATTTGGAACCGAACGTATCGCCGAACTTACTAATGAGGAGATCAATGAGCGTTTAGAGGAGTTTAAATCTTTGGTAAGTGTAGATATTCAATTGGTATAGCTGTTGAAGTATTCTGTGCTGTTTTATTAAAGAATTGTACACCACTTAACACAGGTATCGCTAAACCAGCGCTTTCCGCCTTTAATTATAGAGTTGTATTTTCACTATGAAAACAAATCATAGGATCAACTTTAATGGCCATCACCAAATATTTTAAAACACTCATTGTCTTGGTAGCACTCTGCTGTCAATCAGAGGCGAGTGGCCAATTAACTTCTGCGGACTCTCTTGAGATAGAATCTTTAGAAACCCAAGTGTCCCTCAGTAGAAAAGAGGTGTTGAACAAAGCCCAAGAATCGCCTAAAAAGATTACCTCTTTTTTCGATCAGATTGAAAGAATAAACAGTCTTGAGCAACAAAAGAGTAGGTCGTATATCTTGGTAGAGTCCGGTCAAACAGTTGTGCTTTCAATTATTCTTATAATCCTATGCATCATAGTCGTTATGCTTCTGATTAAACAGAATGATACTAAGCGATTATCTGAAGTAAAAAACCAAGAGAGAAGGCTAAGTCAAATACTCAGCAGACTATTGCCCGATAGTGCAATTTCAAATTTTTTACAGAATGAAAACCTGGATCCTGTAAAATGGAAAGACTGTACAGTGCTGTTCATTGAAGCACAGGAAAGTCTATCATTCGGGAGTCCAAAAAAAAGGTTCGTTGTAATGGATGAACTATTTCAAAAGGCTGAAGTGCTTTTTAAAGAATTTGGCCTAGTCAAAATAAAGTTTTCTGGCAATCAGTTAGTGGCTATTTGCAAGAGGGGAAAACAGACACCCTCACAGCAAGTGAATGCCACCGTTTCATGCGCGATTAAATTGCGCAAGGCCGTCTTTAATATTCAGGGGTATGATTTGCGCTTTAAAGCAGGAATTAGTTACGGTGATGTCCTTTCGGGTTTTATAGGTACCAATAGACTTAGGTTTGACATTTGGGGACAATCCGTTAGCGAATCAGCTGTGAATATGCAAAGCGCAAACAACGAAAAAATAAAAGTGTCTAAGTACATAATGCGTTCTCTAGATAAAGATCAATTTGAGATTGAAACAAATCTATCTGAATCGTCCCAATTCTTTGAGTTATGATAGGCCGCATTAAGCTTGGTATTATTCTACTGTTTTTTGCCGTAAACCTATTTGGGCAAAAACAAGCGTTTCTTACGGATAGAGGGACGGCACATTGGCTAGACTCCATTTCTTTGGAATACCAAAAATACAGATCAGCTCAAACGGCAGAAGAAAGGTTAAAAGCTAAATCAAAAGCGCAACAGCTTATCGGCGAAGTAGAGCGCTCTACTGCAGATAGTTCCGTAAAAAGTGTTGCGAATTATCGTGGGTTTAACTTTTGGGATAAAAGAAGAGAGTCAAAACAGTACCTCACGGGTTTAAAAAAAATCAATTATTGGGCCCCTAAAGACAGTGTTGAACTGAGGTTCTTTTCAAATTACCAAACAGGGAATACCTATATTTTCCTTGCAGACTACGATTCTGCTGCCTTCTACTTGAACCATGCGCTTGAAATTGATATTCAAAACGATTTGGGTAAATATGAAGGAAGTGTTCAAGACCGCGCTGCCCTTATCCTATACTTATTAGAAGACTATGAACACAGTCTTCAGCTGTCAGAATTTTCGCTTCGCTGGGCAACCGGCAGATTAAGGGGCGCAGCATTCAACCAATTAGGAAACACCTACAATCAGATGGGGAATTACCTAAACGCTGCTGTTGCATACGATAGCGCTTCGGCAATCTTTGAGCAAGAAGGAATATCAAGCAGTCTGCCAAAGTTCAATTCGATGAGCGCCTACCTTGAATTAGGAAATAAAGGTGAAGCCAAGTTTTTAAGCATCTATAATGAGTTGGCAAACAACACATCGGTTACTAATTATCAAGCGTACGTTGAAGCGCTTGAGCTTGCTCGAGCGGAGTTTTGTCTAGCTTATTGGGAAGACTCTTCGCGATATGAGTATAAAGACCTTAAAGACATCTTGATGAAGCCCTCTCCTGAGAGCATTAGATTTATTCGTTCAGCATTAGCCAAACAGCTCGCTAATACTGAAGGGGAATGGCAAACTCATAGAGAAGCTTATGTTGTTTTAAAAAGGTTTTACAAATTGGTTAGACAGGATTCTGTAAAATATGCCTTAGAGCGAATTCTTGAAATAGATGCAGCATTTATCCAAGAATTAAGCAGAGACAAAGAGAAACTTTTCGCCTCGAGCATAGGCCCTAGTGGTGAATTGAAAAAACTTATTTCTAACATAGGAAAAGAAGAGCTACTAAGAAGCGATGCGAATAGCAATCGCGTTGAAGATGATATATCAAGAGGTGTTGTAATGCTCATAATTTACATAATGCTCTTAATCATTTGCTTGTATGCGCTCATCAAAACAATTATTTCTAGAGCAACAACATTAACCCAACTGGATGATTTAACCGTTTCTACGGCTCGTCAAAATAAATTAATTGAGAGCATACTTCCCGTCTCCCCGTATAATACTACAGATCAACCGGTTGTAATAGAGCCTAATCAACACAATGATATTATTGTGATTCAGGTTCAACTAGTGGGTTATACTAAATCTTTGCCAGTATTGGGTAACGATTTGTTCATACAGCTATTGGAAGAGCTGTTTAGCAGACTTGAAGGGGCATGTTCCAAGTACGGTTTGGAGCGGTTTAAATCAGACGGAACATCTCTAGTGCTCGTAGGCGGAATAAATGAAGATTATGTAAGCCCAAGACAGGCTTTATACGCTGCAAAGAATATGCATAAATCAATGAAAGCGTTTAATCATTCAACCAAAGAATTTGATGGTCCCGTATTATTGAAAGTGGGGATAGATATTGGCTCTGTAGATACTGATTTTCATAGTGAATTAGGTAGTACAGATGATATATGGGGAGCGGTGTTTACAAGAGCAATGAAACTCCAATCAATATGCCCTGAAGGAAAAACCATTATGTCTCAAAAGGTTCTTGATGCCGAGCAACATGGAGTCAAATGGCCCAAAGGTGAAAGCACGGAAGTGGCCTCTATACTTGCTCAAATATTCGAATAAGCGTCCAATTAATGAAGCGACGTTAACGCTACGATAAGTTCATAAGCGCTACGATAAAATAAGGACTAAAGAGAGAAGAGGGTTTAGTACATTTAAAAATGAGAAGGTGAAAGGCTGTAAAATCAACCAATTCATTGCATTTGTTTTTGACCAAACTAATAATCTTAAAGTTAAGCCGATTGTATGCGTTCTCTAATATAAAACCCCTTTTTGTCTCGTATGAAAAGGGGTTTTTTCTAGAAACATATTTAGCTTCATATTCAGACAACTCTTGATGAAAGTTGAAAATAAATATTAAAAAATGCTCGGTTTGCCTGGCTATAGAATATTAATAAAGCCATATTTTTAGAATTAAACCCCGCGTAAATGCGTAGAATTATTTTATTGTTCTTCTTGTTTCCAACGCTTTGTTTTGCGGACACCTATTATTGGGTTAACGGAGCAGGAGACTGGGCCGATTTAACACATTGGGCAACTACCTCTGGTGGCACAACGTATCACAATACTGTTCCTGGATCAGGGGATGATGTAATATTTGATGGAAACAGCGGGTCCCTTGATTTTACCATAAATGTGAATGTAACAACCGTGTATACAAAAGATTTTATCGTGACCACGGGTGCTCCTTCAATCACACTATCAAGCGGTGCAGTTACCTATGAGCTATTTGGCTCATTAACCTTGAATAATGGCTTTGTTGTTTCTACTTCTACAGATATTGATTGGAACCTCAGCGGATCAGGTAGCCATTCCATTGACCTCAATGGGACAATAATTTCAAACTTAAACCTTAACGGTACGGGGTCATATCAACTACTAGACTCCTTAAACGTTCAATATTATTTTGGGTTAAATAGCGGGGACTTTAATTCTAACGGAAATGTTATTCGTGTTCAAAGAATAAACACTCAACTTTCAACGGGTAGTAATGCTGATTTTTCGAATTCAAAAATTTACACAACGGACTATTGGCACGCGTTGAATTTTTCAAACAGCGGCACGTTTAATTTTTCTAACAGCCACATAATCATTGAAGGGGAAAGAGCGAGAATCTCATCGAGTCTTTTGGACACATTGTCTTTGAATGAGGTCGAATATTCCAACGGAGTAGCTAATGAAATTTACGGTTCAGGCAAGTTGAAGATTGCCAAAATCACAACCAATGCGGTGCACGTTTTTAATGGTATTGCGAGTATTGACAGTCTCTATATTAATGGGGGTTCGGCTCTAACATTTAGTCAAGATGCGGACACGGAAATTAATTTTATTTCGCAAGAGACGGGTTGTGTGGAGCCTATCTATTTGCAGGGAAGTGAAAACACTTCAGGTTATGAGGTAATGATGCTAAACCCATTCATATTTACAAACGCATCATTTTTTAATATTGATTTCCACGGAGCCGCGACAAGCGCCACAAATTCTGTTAATATTTTCAACTCTTTTGGAATCAACATTTCACCTACTGCTGAACAAGATTATTACTGGATAGGCGGTGACGGTAGCTGGCAAGACAGCAGCCATTGGTCGCTTAGTTCAGGTGGTGCGCCTATTTACTGTATTCCCGGAAACCTAGATAATGTAATTTTCGATAGTAATTCTTCTTCAACAGATTTTGAAGTAATACTGCCTAAATACACTCATGTTGGTGATTTTATTTCCACCACCGATGATAAATTAGATTTATCTCAGAAAGGAGGTTGGCTAGCAATAAACGGGAGTGTGCTTTTAAATGGCGCAACACATTTAAACGTTAATACCCCAAGAGCACAGCTTTTGCTTACGAATCAAGCGGGCATGAAATCGGTTAATTGTAAAAACGAGATTAGAGCAGATGTTACAATGATTGGTTCAGGGAGTTACACTGTTCAAGACTCAATTAAAATTGTGGGCGGGCTTAGTGTTATCAATGGTCATTTAGATATGCATAATTGCTCAATAAGAGCAGAGTTTTTTAGAGATCGCGGTTATCCATATGGAGGAAGTTCAGGTGATAGTGCAAGCGTGAATATTTCAGGATCCTATTTTGAAATCCAAAGCACGATTGAATTCCGATCTTCCATGTTTACATGGGACTACGACTCGAGTACGGTTGATTTTACAGGTAATTATGGAAGATGTTATTTTGATCAAAGTCAGCCTTTTTGGGAATTGAGGTTTTCCAACCCACAAGCAAACGATTGGATTTATTGGGACGGTTTCCAAGCAAAAACAGTGGACGTGCATTCCAACCTTGGCGTAAACACCTATCAACTAAACTTGGATTGGGACACGTTAAGAATTCAAGAAGGAAGTGTTATCACATTTGCTGGACAGCCACAGCAATTGAACTTAGAACACTTAGATACCCGGACAGACTGTTTTGGTTTTGCCACAATTCAGGCGGAAACAAAAGAGGATTCAATAACTATAAATAGTCTGTCAGATAGTCTAGTTGGACGATATGTGTTAATGAAAAACGTTACCAACGGCACGCCAAATAAATACATTAAAGCCTATTCATCCATAGACTTGGGAGGGAATACTGCTATTACTTTTAGCGTGGACCAACCAAGAACCTTGTATTGGGTGGGAAATTCAGGAGTATGGCAGGACAGCTCTCATTGGTCTTTATCCTCAGGAGGGGTTGGGGGAGAATGTATTCCTACACCAGCAGATTCAGTGGTTTTTGACCAGAACAGCTTTAATGCTGCCGGCCAGACGGTAGATCTTGAAATTTATGACTCCTATTGTGGCGATTTTGTTGTCACGCCAAATACAGATTTTGCGCTTGAATGGAGTCATAACGCATCGCTACAATGTTTTCAAAGTATGGTTTTACAACCCACATTCAGTTTCAACAGCGGGTCACACGGTACCTTGCGTTTCAGAGGTGCTGACAGTGCATATTTTGACCCAGCGGATGTTTTAGTGAAATTCGTAATTCAAATTGAAAAAAGCGAATCAGCCACCATAGAAATACGAGACAGCCTGGCTTGTAGCAATATTGTTTATGTTAGGTCTGGCGGTTTACTGACGAAAGGAAATAGCTTTTATGTGAACCGATTGATTCTGGAGGACAATGGAGATACCACTTGGGCGGAAGTAGATAGTTCCTTATTCGAAATTTTTGGTCATTGGGATGTTTTTAACATCAGTTCAGCAAATATTGGGTGGAAATCAGAGGGTGCCAAGGTGTTCCTAACAACTGACCGTTCTAGAGCGAGGGTATTCACTCAAGACACCGTAGAACATATTGAGTTTACAAACAAAAACACCTTGGACTACAATTACCTGTATTCAGGAAATGGCTCTCATATTCAATATGTAAGACCACATGCCAATCTTGTGTTTGCTGGTTCTAGTTCCATAGACACACTAATATTGACGCCTGATCAAGTTTACAGCTTTGATGCTTCATACGATCATATAATTCACGACTCTCTTAGAGCAAGAGGTGATTTTTGCAATTACATCGGTCTTAAATCTACCCAAATAGGAAGTCAAGCGGATTTATTTACCTATCACAATGTGGGGGCGGATTTTCTCGAGATTCGAGACATCAATTATGCGGGCAATGGGGTTTTTTATACTGGATCCAAATCCAATGATCAAGGAAATAATACGGGATTTATTTGGGCGGACCAACCCGGTTATGTTTATGGATTTCCACCAGACACTACAGAATTATTTTGTCATGATTCAGTATTCACCGATAGCATTTTACTGACCACGCAAAACTTTAACGACGCTGTTGGTTTCCTCTGGTCCACGGGAGATACAACAGATCAATTGTGGGTAAACCAAAGCGGACTATATTGGGTTGAAGCAGATTACGTCTCTTGTAAAGTCCTAGACACGATACAGGTCAACCTTGATTACAAAACGCCTCTTACTTATGATTCAAAAGCCTGCGTTGGCGATACCCTAGCCTTAATGGCAAATGGTGGAGATAACGCGTATAATTACCAGTGGTCAACAGGATCTACGGGCGCCTCCATTTCTTTGGCGCTTCAATCGGATACAACAATTTACGTGGACATCTATATAGGCAATCGCCTTGTTTGTACTGATACGGCCCATATTGAAGGCGTTAGTTTAGCTGCGTCTACAATTACAGCGACTCCGCCTTCTTGCCATCAATCTCAAGATGGTCAAATTGACATCAACAGCATAAGTGGCGGTCACGCACCTTACTCTTACAGCTGGTCGCATAATTCTACATTAACTCTACCTTCTGCAAACGGATTGACCGATGGATGTTATGTAGTTACATCAAGCGACACCTTAGGGTGCTACAGAAAAGACACCATTTGTTTAGTATCCCCCCCGCCCCTTTCGGCGGACTTTGTAATAACTCAACCTTTTTGTGAGGGAGACGCTGGCTCAGCATTTTTAGGAGCAGCAGGAGGCACGCCCGGTTATTCCTATACCTATAACTTTAATCCCAGCGCCATTTCAAATGGAAATTACAGCTATTCCATCACGGACTCAAACGGTTGTAAGACAGACACAACATTTAAAGTGGAGCATACCTTCAATTTTAATTATGTAGTAGATATTGATACCGCTATATGCGGTGAAAACAACGGTGCTGTTCAGGTTATACCGGCTTTGGCAAATAACGCGTACACCTATTCATGGAGCGCATATCCGGGTTACACAAATAGTGGACAGATATTTATGCCGGTTTCAAATGGATTTATTTACATACAAGATTCAATATTTGGTTGCTTTGACACCGTATACTATGAAATCCCTGCCGCTGGTCTCACAAGTGCTATATTCTTAACGAGCCAAGATAGTGGCGTAAGCCCTTTGTCCGTTACCACAACAAATATGGCGGCGGCTCCAGGGCTTATGTACTATTGGTTAATTGATGGAGATACCGTTAGTTATGCAGAAGACACAACTTTTGTTTTTGGTGGCTATGGTGATTACTTAATTACCTTATGTGTTCTAGATCCGGAATTTGGATGTGA
>PXYR01000208.1 GCA_003023665.1 Bacteroidota bacterium | reverse complement strand
AACACTCCCACAACGAGCCCTAAAGCAACCAATTTCAATCTTTTCATAATAAATATTTTAAAAACTAAACTTATCGAAATTTAAATGCATTTCGGTTATTGAAATATTAAGTTCTACTGAAATTCTTATTGAGGTATACTTGACTTGCAGATGAAAGATAAATTTAAGGTCTACAACTCTGGCAAATCTTCAACATCCAACTGCTTCACTTATAAACCCATTTACTTCGCATAAAACTCTACTGTTTTCTTAAGTAGCTGGGAATATAAACCATCAACATTAAAATCGTCAAGTACTTCGCTATGAGCTTTATTAACTTGCTCTGAGAGCTTTTCCATACTCAAGTTGTTTGCATAGGGCCGGCATTAAACTATCTTTAGCACGTTCTTAGAGGCGATTGCCTATTCAACCATAAACCTAAACTGATATTCTTCAATGAAGCTGCATCAATCTGTTAAACGAACCATTAGTCTATTATTTTTTGCTTTTTCTGCGGTTGCATCAGCACAGAATTGTTCAGAGTTGAATGGAAATCAAATCAAGGATATTGTGAAACTTGACAATGATGACTTCGTTTTCTTAACTGATAATTTCAAGATTACTAAAGTTGATTCAGATTTTGATACCATTTGGCACCAGGATCATTTGGATACAACAGGGAATAGACTAAATAAACTTCAACCCACTTTTGACGGCGGATTTATTGCTGCCGGTTCTGGACCAGATGGTAATTTGTATAAGTTGAATGCACTTGGAGATACCGCATGGGCTAAAACTGTTCAAATATTCTGGGGACCATTTGGCGGATTTAGTATTAGAGACCTGATTCAAACTAAAGATAGTGGCTATGCATTTGTAGCAATTTTTGGACATCAGTTTGCGAATTCTATGTTAGTTAAGACAAATAAGTTTGGAGATACTCTTTGGACTAAAATTGACTTTTTACCGGCATATAATTCACTTGATAAACAAGCAAAATCCATTAAAGAAAATAGCAATGGAGATTTAGTTGTCAGCGGCTTTGTTACATTAAGCCCGCCTGCAAGTGGTGAGTTTTCATTTCTATATACATTTAATGCTAATGGCGATAGTCTTTGGGCTAAAACATACGACGACTATAATTTCAATGGATTTGAAATTGACGGTAACCAAGATTTTATCATTGCCGGTCAAGCAAAGAATGTTTCAAATGCAATGGAGCCAGTAATATTAAAAACGAATTCACTTGGAGATACGCTGTGGACTAGAAGAGTACCATCAAAAAGATTGAATTGCGTTGCTCTGGTAGATGGAGGCTATGCATTTGCCGGTGCTAAAGAACAGTTATCCAACTATACTAGTTCGTACCTACTTAAGACAGATGTAAATGGGGATTCGTTATGGTCTAAAGTTTATCAGGCAGATAGCACTGATAGAGAATTGGAGCTGATTTACACATTGAGCAATGACGATTATTTATTGCTTGGTTCGAAGGCACCTTTTCAATCCAATTTTTTACGAATGGATTATCGAATTCAGGTTGACTCCTTAGGTAATTGTGGTTCCGTAGGTTTTGAAGAATTGGGTAATCAATCAATCACTTTAAGCCCGAATCCAAATACTGGATATTTTAGTATTCAGATTGACCCAAGTCAATTGGGCTCTGTTTATGGCATATTTGACAATCTTGGTCGACTTATTGAGCAAGGAGTAATCACCGAGCAAACACAAGATTTTGACCTTTCCGGGCAGCTAAGGGGCATGTATACCATTAAAGTATCCAATCAGGGTGAGATGAAAGTTCGTAAAGTGATAATTCAATAATTTTTGCTTTTTCTTCCCATGGAATAAATGCATTTATATGTAATAAAGAATTTCCTCCTTACCCCAAAAACTAAGGACTTTAAAGCTTAATAAAAGGTTGGGTCATTATGACACCATCTTTTTCTATACGCACCAAATACATTCCTGGAGATAGATTGGCAATGTCTAGTTTTACTTGGCTTTCATTTTCAAACCTTTGAATAGACAGATTTCTCCCACTTAAATCCCAAACCCCTATTTCACATTGGGTTGCCTCATTAGGGAATACTACATTGAGTAATGCTGTAGAGTTTGGATTAGGATATAAGCTAAATGTATTGTTCAATTCTTCCAAACCTACTTCATTCAAAGAACGTGTTACTTGGACGGTGTCTCCACAATCATTAAAGGCATAAAGTCGGACCACATAATTAAAACTTATTGCAGGAAATGAATGCGCAATGCTTGTGGCAGGCGTGGTAGTCTGTGTTCCGTCGCCCCATACCCATAATAGACCGCTAGACCCAGATACGTTTGCTAGAAATGAAACTAATAATCCATTTGCGCTGGTGGAAACAATAGAGAATGTAAAATCTGCAGAGAGGGGAGGACAGGTTGATACTGTGTCGGAATAGGTGAGGCTACCGGAACAAGTATCTAGTGCTGTTAATTCTACTTTGAAATTACCAGATGATTGATAAGTATGGGTAGTGGTTTGGCCTGAACCCGTTGTGCCATCCCCAAAGTCCCACTGGTATGAAGCTAACCCTGAAGGCGTTGCGTTAAAT
>PXYR01000207.1 GCA_003023665.1 Bacteroidota bacterium | reverse complement strand
TACCTTCATCTCTTTCTGAAAGTTCACCCGTATAAACAGATTGTCCCATCATGTTGCGGACTACGAACTTACCTGTAAGTCCATTTGTGCCAGAAATATAGAATAAGCCTGTATTAGGATTTGGATAAATACGAAGGTCTGAAACCGGTAGTGGTTGGTCAACATTCAGATTACAATCGTTTCCTATCATATTTGAATCAAGCCAATTTAACCGGGCTGAAATCCAATTCTCCATAATATTCATGTCTCCAGATAGTGTGGAGTCCATCACATAAACATGCGGCGGTTTAGTTCCATTAGGGATCGACCAGCGAGCATGATTTCTTAATGACGCATTCGAAAGGAGTAATTCCTTTTCAGAAATAAAGTTCATGATACTGTCTTTGTGCCAAACAGAGGTTCTTAATTCATTCCATCTACAATTTACCGCATCCGCAAATTGAGGGGTAGCCACTAATTTTTCCCACCATGCTGGATTCTGCCCAGAACATCCGCTACCTGAATACAAAAAACCGTCCGGGAGGTATCCTTGGCAATAATCTACAAGACCAAAAGCAAAATTAAAATCCCAGACCGGGCCGGCATACACCTTTCCTCCGTCACTATCTTTCTTTTTGAAGTAGAACTGGCTTGCTCTGTAGGCATCAACATCTTTTGTAACCTCCATCATTAAGAAAAAGTCAACAAATGAATTCATATCCATGTATTCATGCCAATATTTACCGTTGTAGGGTGCACTTGTATTCTGCATGGAAGTTTCCCATTCTTCCACATATTGCTGAATGTACTGTTCTTGTTCAGGCGCTATGTTCTCGCGCTTGGGATAGGAATAGGTATAGGGGATTTTTGTGGTATCCCACAGCATAGGGAAGCTAGAACGCCAATCTACAGGTATCCAATCCGTTTTGAAAATATATCCTCCAGTAAGGTCATCACCTGATATTTCGTCTGGTTTAAGCTTGGCAATATCTACTCTATCCGGACCTCGCTTTATTCTTTCCATTAAAACATAAATCCCTTCATAAATCCCGTTGATATACAATTCAACCATTCGTGTCCTTGAAGCGTAATTGCCCTGCTTTCGAGCCAAGTGCATAGCAAGCGCATTTCTGATATATGATCTGTCTGCGTAGGGTCCGTGAAGTATCCAATCTTCTTCCTCTGGTAAACCTAAAGGTTCCACGTCTCTATCTTCCCATTTTGCATCTTTAGTTTCAAAGGCATAACCGTTTTTGGGGAAAGCGTACAGAGAAAGTCTTCCACGTTTTTTGATCTTTACATTGGTTTGTATTTGTGTAGAACCGCTGTATGATTTAGAAAATAAGCTGTCTGTGTCGGATACTATGTCCATCACAGCCTTAATTTTAAAGTGCTGGCTAACTTCCTTACCATATGTATTGATGCGGAGGATGGGAAGTTTGCCTTCAAAGGTG
Organism: Bacteroidota bacterium; assembly: GCA_003023665.1. GTDB lineage: Bacteria > Bacteroidota > Bacteroidia > Flavobacteriales > Schleiferiaceae > UBA10364. Next base: position 1,140 of record PXYR01000207.1, on the reverse strand, counting down.
TTGAATTCAAACCAAGGGGCAGCTGAATCATGAAGCATAGTATTCGAGGAGGTTCCACAATGCAGCCAATATTTTGTTGTAAGATCCCATGAGTGGGTGCTGTCTAGTGTATGAACGGCCAGTACATTGGTTCCGTTTACTAGAGCATTTTTCCAAATAGAATCTTGAATTACCCAAAACGCAGGTAGCCCTCCTTGATATGTATTGGCCCCGTTTTGCAAGGTTCCCTCACGGCTTATCATGGGCAAGTCATCGTGAGCGGGCGGCCTTAGGCTATCAGCTATATTTGCTCGAGCTATTTCTACTCCATTTAAATAAGCAACAAACCCGTCATCAAAATCCGATTGTAATGTGAGTGATTTTAAGGTATGTTTTTGAAATACCGTAAAGGTTTTTCGCATGTAGATGGAAGGTACAAGAGGAATGGTTGTGGAATCATCACTATCTCCATATCCGATGCTTCCTTTTCCAAATGACCAGCTAGAATCATTAAAAGCTAGCGTATTCCAATTTGCTGGTGGTTCAGAATGTCCTTCGAAATAAGTCCAGGTATCGTAGGCGTTTACAAGTTGTTCCCAATGATCAACCTGCGAATAGGCGGTTATTGATAAGGTTATAGAAAGGAAGGACAACAAACGTTTCATAAAATGAAATTACCATAGTGTACCAAATAACGATCATCCTTTTCATCATTACTCAAAATTCATACGCACTAGTTAAAGCCATAGAAATACTATTCTAATTTGAAGTTTAAGCAGAGTTATCAATGCTCAAACCCGAGTAGTTTGATTTTCGAAATGAAGTGTGTTGGTCAAAACTTCTTAGCCTATTTTGCCACTGCGAGACGCTTAAATAGTTGAGTGCCATTAGACCAAATTTCACACACAAATAATCCGTTGGAGAGCAGATTTAAATCCAAATTAACCTGGGAGGTTCCGCTAACAAATTCATTTGAACTCAATAATGTTCCATTGAGAGTATAAATATTGATTTGATCAATACCTTCTGAGCAGCTAACGTTAAGATTTCCACTTGTGGGATTTGGGAAAATGTGCACATTTAGAGGTGCCTGTTCTTCCATAGAAAGATTACAATCGTTTCCTATCATGTTAGCATCTAACCAGTCTATTCTATACATCA
>PXYR01000055.1:1543-10889 GCA_003023665.1 Bacteroidota bacterium | reverse complement strand
GTAATTTTTCGAATCTTACCGTATTTGAAAACGTCTTGACCCAAGCGAACAGGTAAACGTATCATGCTTACCTTTTTGTAATAGGTATAACCGTCTTTAAAAATCACATTGACAATTAAACATCTTACAGAATTGGAGCCTATATCAATTGCTCCGAGTTTTGTTACTATCATACTATCCCTTGCTTAATAGTTTTCTGACATATTCGTGTAACTCTTCTTGGCCATTGATTTTTGGACCTTGCTGAACTTTATAGATATTCTGTTGATTAGCATCTAATCTTCGTGATTTTAAATTGTCTTTCCATAAAATTTCAAAATGATCTCTTATTTCACGTTGTATGGATTCATCATAAATAGGGGCGGTAACCTCCACTCTTCTATTCAAATTTCTTCCCATCCAATCCGCTGAGGAAATATAATATTCTGGCTTTCCTGCATTATGGAAACAAAATGCACGCGTGTGTTCCAAGAATCGCCCCACTACGCTAATAGCGGTAATATTATGAGCTTTTGAGTTATTTAAATCTAGACAGAAAATACCGCGTACAATCATGCGGATTTTAACCCCTGCATGACTTGCCTCGTATAACTTATCAATCATACTATGATCAGATATAGAATTAATTTTCACCCAAAATTTTGCCTCCTTGCCTTCTTTAGCATGATCAATTTCACGATCAATTAATCTCTCAATATTTGACCGGGTAGTATTTGGACTTACAAAAAGGTGTTTAAAATTATATTGTTTGTACGGCGATTCAATAAACTGGAATACCTTTCGCGCTTCTTTAGCTAAACGTCTATCTGAAGTCATCAAATGATAGTCGGTATAAATCTTAGCAGTTCCCTCATGATAATTACCTGTACCTATGATACAATAATCAACGAGTTTTTCTTTGCCTTCGTACCGTCTTATTAGGGTTAATTTCGAATGTACTTTCAACCCTTGAACACCACTGACTACCTTTATTCCTTCACTTCTTAGCCGGTTCGTCCATTTAATATTATTTGCTTCATCAAACCTGGCTTGCAACTCAATGAAGACAGTTACATTCTTACCATTTTTGGCCGCATTAATTAGGGCAGAAATAATTTGACTCTCGTCTGAAAGGCGGTACAAAGTCACCTTTAATTCTTTGACCTTTTCATCAATGGCAGCCTCTCTGAGCAGCCTAATGATTGTCCCAAAGTCATGGTATGGGGTAAAGAGCATAATATCCTGACGTTTGAGCGCCTTAATTATACTTCTGTCCACATCAATGCCTGGATGAGGAATGTGCTTATGCTTATTATATTCCAGTGCAGGGTTTTCCATATTTGGAAATTGCATTAAATCTTTTTTGTTATGGTATCGACCACCGGGGATAAGCGTGTCCAAAGCACTAACCTCAAGACCATCTACTAATATCTTGAGGGTTGAATCCGCAATGTTTTTATCATAAACAAACCGCACCAAATCACCTACTCGGCGATTTCTCAATCCGCGTTGTATTTTCTCCATAAACGACCTGCTAACATCATCGTCCAAGGATAATTCTGCATCCCTTGTTATCTTCAATGTATGTGCTTCAATGTGATCGTATTTAATCGTGTGAAAAATGCTATCAAGATTATGCCTTAATACATCATCCATGTACATGACATATTGTTTGCCGTATTTGGGTAATCGAACAAAACGACCCGAGACAGAATAGGGAACTTCAATGATGGAGTGCTGTTGGTTTTCGCCTTTTGTCAATTTTACGGCGAGATAAATACTTTTGTCACGTAAAAAAGGAAACGACTTGGTTTGATTGATCATTAAATTGGTTAGTGCTGGACTAATCTTATCTCTGTACAAATGTTTAACAAACTCCGCCTGTTTGGCTGTCAACTGCTTTTCATTGATGATTTCAATGTTGAACTCTTCTAAAGCACTTTTCAGAGCATCGTAAATATTTTGAGATCGCTGTTGCTGGTCGGTAACAATCTTACTTAACGTTGCTAGTAATTCTCCAGGTGTATACCCTTCCAAATCATCATCTAGACCTTCATCTTTACTCAGCCTTAATCGACGTATATAGGAATAACGAACCCTAAAGAATTCATCCATATTGTTCGAATGTATACCTAAAAACCGAAGTCGCTCAATTAGAGGATTTGAAGTATCCTCGGCCTCCTGAAGAACACGCTCGTTAAAGCTTAGCCAGCTTACATCTCTATTGAAATACGAATTGTTTGACACTATCTAACGCTTTAATCCCTTTGGGTATTGAAATTGAATCAATTCAGCTCCCGCTCCTGCATGCTTCCATTTTTCACAGTCAAAACGAATGCTCACCAATCCTGTGGTTGGAACATTATTAATACTCGCTTTGGTGATTTGATTAACAACCTCTGTAAGTGCAGGATTATGAGCGAAAAAAATGGCCGAATCATAATGCTCTGGCACTGCTTGTATAGAACGAAGAATTTGCTCCGCATCACAATGGTACAAGGATTTATCTAAAATTATATTTTCCTCCTGTACGTCCATGTTTCGAGCAAATATGAGGGCCGTGTGAAGCGCCCTTACCGCAGTAGAAGAGTACCAGATAAGTTCATTTGGACGTGCAATTTCATTTTTAAATAATTGACTCACTAAGTGAGCATCGCGTATACCTCTTCCCTTTAAGGGTCGGTCGCAATCATCAAGGCCATCAATAGACCAAGAACTTTTTGAATGACGAATTAAATGAACTGTTTTCATAGTGTTAAATTACACTATTTCAGTATATTCAGTAAAGCTATACCCTTACTTTTTTATTGAAATTTATAATTCAAAGTACCTTTCTTAGTCTTTTGAAAGGGTTTTAGCCTCTACCCACAGCTCTTCCATTTCATCTAAACTCATGATAGACAAGCTCTTACCACTCTCTTTAGCCTTTCGCTCCATATATGAAAATCTGAAAATAAATTTTTTATTGGTACGCTCTAGTGCTAGTTCTGGATCAATTTCACTTAAACGAGCAAAGTTGATTAGAGAAAATAGTAAATCTCCAAACTCACCTTCTATATCTTTTTGATTTTGAGACAATTGACTTTCTTCAAACTCTGCTAATTCTTCTTTTATTTTACCCCAAACGTCTTCTGGTTTATCCCAATCAAAACCGGCTCCACGAGCCTTATCACCTATGCGAATAGCTTTCACCAATGCTGGCAATCCCCTTGGCACACCTTGAAGAACACTAGACGTTCCTTTTTCTTTCAACTTAATTGCCTCCCAATTAGCCTTAACCTCTTCTTCAGTATTGGCCTCAACATCACCATAAATATGTGGATGACGGTGGATTAATTTCTCACATACAGTGTTCAAAACATCTGCTACATCAAAAGCACCTTTTTCACTGCCAATCTTTGAATAAAACACCATGTGCAACATCAAATCACCTAGTTCCTTTTTAATTTCTTGCAGATCATTGCCTTCAATGGCATCCGCAAGTTCGTAGGTTTCCTCAATGGTGAGATGTCGCAGTGTCTCTAGAGTTTGTTTACGATCCCAAGGACACTCTTCCCTCAAAGTATCCATGATATCTAACAACCTGCCAAAGGCCTCTAATTTGGCTTCTCTAGAATTCATGAGCTAGTCTTCTGATTCTTTATCGTCGTTCTCCTCTAGGAGATCCAATAAATCATTTTTTACAAGAATATTATACCATTGTACGACTTTCTTGATATCTGATGCATACACACGCTCTTGATCAAATTTTGGGAGTACCTCTCCAAAAAAATCTTCCAGTTCATCTTTTGAACTTTTATGACTTAGGGCTTCTTTAGACTCTGTTATCTCCGCCATTTTGACGAAAACCTCTCTTAGTGGAACCTCCTCTTCATAAGTGTAAATAGCAATATCACCCAATGAACTTACGTTTGCAGATGAAGGAATGGCAGTACGCTTACCGTCCAACAAGCTCTCTACTACCACACCACTTTTCTGGTGTGATATTAATTTAAAAAGACCCGGTTTCCCTGAAACCGATAGAACTGTTCTTAAATCCATTTATTCTTTATTTAACCAATTTTGTATTGTATTGTATTGTTCCTCTCCACTTAACTTCAAAAGCGTTTCCGCTTGCACAGCCAGTTTATGTTCGGGATACCTATCTATGATTGCACGAAGATATAGTTGTGATCGCTCCAAGTCGCCAAATCTATTTTCAAAAAACAAAGCTAGTTGCATCAGCGCCTCTGGTGCAAAAGGATGACCGGGATACTTTTTTGTTAATTTAATTAAGTAATTCACGCCATAGAGGTAGTTTTCACTGCCCGCAATTAATACCAAACCAGCCTGCATTAATCTCTTAGCATCGCTGACCACTAAACTATCTTCCTTAATAAAATATTTCCTTGCCACTTCTAACTCATTAAAGGTTGCAATACCAGAATCTATTCTATTAAAAAAATACAAGGCTGAATCCTTACTTTCAGATGCGATTAAATCATCATTATGCTCGTCAAGTGGCGCAGAACAGGCAAACATGCCCAAGAAAATGGCAACGGCAATTCTCATCTACGCTTTGGAAATTTCATGGGGTAATCCACACTTACATCGCCTCGCTCAATGGAGCCCAACTTACCCTTGATAAGTCTTTTACGTAACGGCTTTAAGTAATCTGTAAATAAGATACCCTCAATGTGATCGTATTCATGCTGAATTACCCGTGCAGCCATGCCCGAATAGGTTTCCTCTACCAATTCCCAATCTTCATTGTAGTATTCAATAATTAATTTTTCCTTTCTGTTTACGGTTTCTCGAACTTCTGGAATACTCAGACAGCCTTCTTCCATGCCCCACTGCTCTCCGTCCTCTTCAATGATAATGGGATTTATAAATGTCTTTTTGAACGACTTGAGCATTTGATAGTCTTCCTGATCCTCCTGAGCAAATGGACTTGCGTCTATTACAAACAAACGAATTCCACGACCAACCTGAGGGGCTGCTAAACCAACACCTTGTGCATTGTACATGGTTTCGTACATATTGGCAATCAAAGGTTTTAATCCAGGATAATTCTGATCTATTTCCTCTGCCACTTTATTTAAGACAGGATCGCCGTAGGCAACAACCGGTAAAATCATAATTGAGCATCTTTCAGCGGTAAAGATAGTCAGTGCATAGCTAAATAACGTTCTAAAATCAACGAGGCAGCGACTTTATCTAGAGTGCCCTTTTCTTTGCGCTTAGACTTTCGCATTCCCCCTTTAATTAAAAGTTGCGAGGCCTCTACGGAAGTGAAATCTTCATCTACAAAAACAATTTCCATAAGAGGCCATCTAACATGGATCTTTTCCGCCCATATCTCTATGATCTCTGTGCTATTTGTTTGTCCTTTTCTAAGCATCGCTGGCTTTCCAATAACTACCGTCTTTGGTTGTTCTAAGAGAATGTATGCTTCTAGCGCTTCCATCAATTCACCGGTGGCCACAGTTTTGAGAGGAAATGCCATCATTTGAAGTGGATCGCTTTCCGCTAATCCCGTTCGCTGACCTCCTATGTCCAATGCCAATACTTTCGCCATATGTCAAAGGTAGTCTTTCCCAAGGAAGCATTAAATTCGTAACTCATTAGAGAATGAAAAGCATGAAAGAATTAAAAGCTGTTATCGAACAAGCTTGGGACAATCGGGAATTACTGAAGTTACAAGAAACACAAGATGCAATACGCTCCGTTATTGCTGCTTTGGATTTGGGCACCTTGAGGGTAGCGCAACCTTCTGATAGTGGCTGGAAAGTGAATGAATGGGTCAAAAAAGCAGTAGTTCTTTACTTTCCCATTCAAGAAATGAAAACCATTGAAGTTGGTCCATTTGAGTTTCATGATAAAATTCCCTTGAAAAAAGATTATGCCGAAAAAGGAGTTCGTGTTGTCCCGCATGCTGTTGCACGGCACGGAGCCTTTATTGAATCCGGCGTTGTAATGATGCCTTCCTATGTAAACATAGGTGCTTATGTAGAACGCGGAACAATGGTAGATACTTGGGCAACTGTTGGCTCATGCGCTCAGATAGGTAAACATGTACATTTAAGCGGCGGTGTGGGAATAGGCGGAGTTCTTGAGCCTTTACAAGCTGCTCCGGTGATTATTGAAGACAACTGTTTTATTGGCTCTAGATGTATAGTTGTAGAGGGGGTTCACATAGAGAAAGAAGCTGTTTTAGGAGCAAACGTTGTGCTAACTAGCTCCACAAAAATTATTGACGTAAGCGGACAAGAGGCCAAAGAATATCGCGGACGAATACCAGCACGCAGTGTTGTTATTCCGGGCACCTTACCAAAGACCTTTGCGGCGGGTACCTACAATGTGCCCTGTGCACTGATCATTGGTCAAAGGAAAGAAAGTACTGACAAGAAAACTTCATTGAATGAGGCCCTGCGTACACACAACGTTGCTGTATAATGAGCACTTCTCTTAGCGTATTATACCTCAGTTTTAATGAGCAAGATGTCATTGAGAAATCGCTAGAGAGCGTTCGTTCAATTGCGGACGAAATTGTAGTAATTGACTCCGGCTCCACCGATTCAACGGTGGAGATTGCTAAGGATGCAGGAGCAAAAGTGTTTCATCGTGAATTAAATAATTGGGGAGCGCAGCGAAACTGGGGTTTGAATCAATGCCAACATCCGTGGGTATTGGTTGTAGACTGTGATGAAATCTTAAGTACAGAATTGTTGGAATCTTTGGCCGCATGGAAAAATTCAAAATTCAAAGAAAGCGTACCCTATTCCTTTAGGAGAGTTCATTTTTTTCAGGGTAGAAAAATGAGATTTAGCGGTTTGCAGAATGATTTCGTGGTTCGGCTTTTACCCAAGAAAACCCGTTTTGAAGAGCTCTATGTGCATGAAAAAGTAAAGGCACCATCCAAACGTTTAAAGGGCAATTTGTATCATCACACCTACAAAAGCAAGGAACATTGGGAGCAGAAAATAAGAGATTATGCCACAAGACAGGCCAAAGATTATGAAAGTCAAGTGGGCAAAATCGGGGGATTCCATTTAATAGTGAAACCTTCATGGAGATTTTTTAAGCACTACATCATAAAAGGAGGTATTTTTGACGGCTCACAAGGTTTCTTCTATAGCCGGTGGATGTTTCGTGCTGTAAAGTGGCGGTACATTGAAGTCAAAAAATTGCGTTTAAAATGACCTATAGTCAAAGCATACAATTCATCTTAACAGCGCTGATTCTTTTAGCCGTGTATAGTTTTAAGTGGTCTCTTCATTTTCAATACTTAAGGGTAAAAAACAAGAAGAAATCCGGGAGTTGGATGGATTTTTACAAACGGAATTTTATCTATAAAAATGACCAAAATTGGTGGAAGGAAAGCTTCATGATTTTTCCATTGCTCTATCCAGTTGTGATGACCGGGAAGGATAAAGAAGACCATTGGCTGGCTAAGATAAAAAGGACTAATCTGGTGATGTATTTCTTATTAATCGTATTACTTCTTTCAGGTATCTATTTTTCCAAACTCTCTGAGCGACCGTTCTAATGGGTAGTTATGTTCACTTTTTAGACAAACCGATATTTAAAATAGTCGGAGAATCTGCAGACCGACTCGGATTGGAGTGCTATGTTGTAGGGGGATATGTGCGTGATAGGTTGATGAATCGACCCGTTAAAATGGATCTTGATTTTGTTACCGTCGGTAGTGGAATCGCCTTAGCGAAAGAGGTTCGGAAAAACTTCATGGATCTTGATTTTGTCACCGTTGGTAGTGGAATCGCCTTAGCGAAAGAGGTTCGGAAAAACTTCAAAAACAAGCCTAAGCTCAGCGTATTTAAAAGCTTTGGAACAGCACACATGAATGCGCAAGGTGTAGATTTAGAATTTGTTGGAGCTCGAAAAGAGAGCTACAACAGGAACAGTCGAAATCCTGTTGTGGAAAACGGCACTTTGGAAGACGATCAAAACCGCAGAGATTTTACCATAAACGCTATGGCTATTTGCCTAAACAAAGAGAAATGGGGCGAATTAATTGACCCATTCAATGGCAGAAAAGATTTAGAAAATAAAAATATTCAAACTCCGCTGAATCCCAATCAAACGTTTGATGACGATCCCTTGAGGATGATGAGAGCCATACGTTTTGCGGCTCAGCTAGACTTTAGAATTGAAGCAGGCACTTTAAAAAGTATCCGAGACCATTCCTCTAGAATAGACATTGTAGCTCCGGAAAGAATAGCACAAGAGCTCAATAAATTGATGTCCGTAGAGAAACCTTCCTATGGATTAGGATTGCTATTTACAAGTGGATTAATGAATGAGATTCTGCCGGAAGTCTGTGCGTTACAGGGTGTAGAAGAAGTTGAAGGACACCTGCATAAAGATAACTTTTACCATACTTTAGAAGTAGTAGATAATCTATCCAAGACTTCAGAGAATCTTTGGTTGAGATGGGCTGCTCTCTTACATGATATTGGGAAGCCAAAAACTAAGAAATTCATTAAGCCGCAAGGCTGGACTTTCAGGGGTCATGAATTTGTAGGCAGTAAGATGATTCCTAAATTATTTAAGCGCCTTCATTTACCTAATGATGGGAGAATGAAATATGTTCGAAAGATGGTTATGATGAGTTCACGTCCAGCTTCACTCGTAGACGATACTGTGACTGACTCGGCAGTTCGCCGATTGTTGTTTGATGCTGGAGATGATGTGGATGACTTAATGTTACTTTGTGAGGCAGACTTAACCACAAAAAACGAAAAGAAAAAAAGACGTTATTTGAACAATTTCAAAGAGGTGCGTTTAAAATTCAAAGAAGTTGAAGAGCGAGATCACTTAAGAAATTTTCAGCCACCGGTGAGTGGAAAAGAAATCATGGAACAATATGGAATTGGACCTTCGCCCGTAATTGGAGAGATTAAAGAAGCTATAAAAGAAGCTATACTCGAAGGACAAATTCCCAATGAAAAAGAAGCAGCTCGATTAAAAATGGAAGAGGTTGCAAAACAATTAGGATTGATAAAATAATTATGGAGTTTTTCTTACGCGTAATTGCAGATACGGAAGATACCGTCTTAAAAGAAGTTCGCATCAAAGGAGATGCAACTATGATGGCATTGCACGAACATATTTATACCAACTTTGGATTGCAATCCGGAGAAATGGCAAGCTTTTATTACAGCAATGCGAATTGGGATCAAGGAGATGAACTGCCCATGTTTGCAATGGATGACAATATGCCAAGCATGGAGGCGCACGCGGTCAAGCAGTTTTTTGAAGCTAGCACAAATGGCTTGTATGTTTACAACTTCCTAGATATGAATATCTTTTACTTAGAAGTGGTAAAAACTGAGGAGGAAGAGGGCTTTGAGGATTTCGTAGT
>PXYR01000055.1:0-1095 GCA_003023665.1 Bacteroidota bacterium | reverse complement strand
TTTGTGTGCATGGCAGAATAAAAGCGGTTCTATCAAATTACGTATTTTCAACTTAAATTCCAAGACTATTCAATGTCTAAAAAGTATCTCCTTAATATATGCGGTCCCACAGCAATTGGAAAAACCAGTATATCTCTGTATTGGGCAAAAATGCTTGGTTGCCCCATTATTTCTACAGATAGTAGACAATGTTATAGGGAATTGGCCATAGGAAGCGCACCTCCATCCAAGGAAGAATTAGACCGCATACCGCACCACTTCGTCGCTGACCGTAGCATTCACGACCCCATCACCGCTGGTGAATTCGAAAAGTTTGCGCTACAAACCCTCGACCAATTATTCGAGAGCCACGACATCGTAGTCGCCGTTGGAGGTTCTGGCATGTACATCGACGCCCTACTGCACGGATTGGACCCATTACCTACAGACTCAAAAATCAAGGAAGCTCTCGAGCTCAGAGCTCAAAAGGAAGGCTTACCCGCTCTTAAAGCAGAGTTAGAGCAATTGGATCCAGAGCATGCAGTCAAAGTAGATGAACGCAACCCACGCCGCGTGATCCGAGCATTAGAAGTTATAGCCATTACTGGCAAGAAGTATTCCGAACAGTTGAACAATACGCCGAAAGATCGTCCGTTTGAAATAGTGAATTGGGTACTTAATATGGATAGAGAAAAGCTGTACAAACGCATCAACAGTCGAGTTCATTTGATGATTTCCGCTGGCCTTGAAGAGGAAGCTAGAAAATTAGAACCGCATCAAGAACTGGTCGCCTTACAAACCGTAGGGTACCGCGAATGGTGGCCATATTTTAAAGGCATATATAATCGCGAGCGCACCGTAGAGCTCATTCAGCAGTTCAGTCGTCGCTACGCCAAAAGACAATTGACCTATTTCAAGCGCTTCGAAGGCGCCCTTTGGCTTAATCCGAATGATATTAATAGCCAAGAGGAATCTTTGCGTAAAGCGGGGGTGTTGTGGTGAGCATTTTCAAATATTTCAGTTTCCCGCGCGGATTATGGCTGCTTCAAATATTGTATTTGATTGGTCAAAAATTTGATAAAACCCGACGATCAAGAAGTGTATTCAAACCCAATT
>PXYR01000206.1 GCA_003023665.1 Bacteroidota bacterium | reverse complement strand
CGTCATTCCAAGGGTCTAATATTTGTGTTGAAAACGGATCAGCTACTCTCAAATTACCATTTATCAAGTATTGATAAGAAAACGGCTGGCCCGCTGGTACCGTCAATTCTTTAAACCACCACGCGCCTCCAGGGGTTCTAGTCATGGCGTTTTGAGACTCGGGCAAGTAATCGTTTATTGAAGTCAATACATAAACCCTGTTTTTACCTGGCGCATACAACTTGAAAAACACCGTTGTATCATTAAGCTCCGTCAGCCCCATATCCATTCCGCCCGGCAGAGAAGCCACGTCTAAAGGGGGTTCAACCGCATAATAAATAGTGTCAAAAACACTGCCTGACAAATCTATAGCCTCAAGAACCACCGTGTGTAAACCCGGTGTTGAGCTACTTAAATAAAACGACTGTTGCTTTGAAGAGTCCTGGAAGGCTAAGTTCCCGTTATCATAAACCTTCATTTCACAGAATTGAGAAGCAGCAACAATACATTCTAATGAATCAGTTGGAGCAATTAAAACGGTGTTTTCCGGTTTTAAAAATTGTGCTACTAAACCCGCATTAGCAGGATAAACATCATAATAAATATCCGATCCGTCAGAAGATCTGCCAACCACATTTCCGTTGGCGTTTCTAAAGACAAAGGCCATTTTTTGTACCACAACACCAGCGCCAAAACCATAAAATGTTGGCATGTGGAATTCCAGTTTATGGCGGTTATTACCTAATGGTGTCATAAGCACTTTAGGGTCTGCCGTTCCCCAGTTTCCTTGTACATGTTTCCAGTCGGTCGGAGATGTGCTTTGATTTGTAATGAGCCCAGCGTGCGCATAAACGGGCGTGTAACCCACCAAAGCTCCATTGCCCTCAGACGCGTCGTAAATAACCGTAACCGTATCATTCTGCGAAGGAAAAGCCGGTGTGACACTTAGAATTTGCGCATGAAGTAGTTGCGCGATTAAAACGAATAAAATCAAAAAGCTTGCTCTCTTCATTGGCCAAAATTTATGCTAGACGTATGTACGCCTAAGGTACACATGCTACTTAACATTACGATTGAAAATTATAACAACTACTCGTCTGTTTTTAACCAAAAATCGGTGTGAACTACTCTTTTATTCGCGCTTTTAATGATTGAATAATTGTCAAAATCTATGAGCATTAATTGATGATAGAACCGTGACCTATTACTTTTGATCAAAATTTGATTTATGAAAATTCCATTTATTAAGCATTTAGTTGATTTTATTGAAAAAAACGATGTTGATTACCTCCATGAAACCATTGAGGTTCTGGAATCTTTAGCTGACGTGCCCACCTTAAAAGACGAAGAAATGGAGGTTATTGGAGAACTCATTTCTAACTTGTACGGGGCCATTGAAGTACAGAAAGAAATTTCAAATGGAGTGGTTAAAAAAGACGCATTAAATGGCTTCATGAAGCGTGTTTTGGGATCGATTAATTAGGCTGTTCGGGGTATTTTAAACCTTACCTTCAATTCCTAGTCTAAAAACAAGCACCCCTATAACACCCCGTTAATATGAGTAAATCCGCTTATCTTCTATATTTGATTGTCTTCTTGCTTGCAGCTTGTGGCAAAGAGACTCCCAACAACCCTAACAACGGCGCACCACTGGTGAAGAATGATTCTACTTACGTTGTTGTCATGGATACCAATATCATTTATGGTGAAGGGCTAGCGCACAGCGCGACAAGCGATTCGTCTTTTGCAATACCGCTTAAGTTAGATGTTTATTCCCCCGATAATAATTCTACCAATAGACCAGTGTTCATGTTTATTCACGGCGGAGGTTTTAATGGAGGGATAAAACATAAGCCCGAAATTGTAGACATGGCCCATTATTATGCTTCAAGAGGTTGGGTTTTTGTTTCTATAGACTACCGAACAGTTCAAGAATTAGGAACAATACAAGGCATGGCGCCTGCAGATTTAATCACTTTTTACAAGGGAATCGCTCCTTCTGAATGGGTTGCCTTCGCGCTCAATAATGCACAAGACGCAGCTGACGTTCAACAAGCTACAGCAATGTATCTTGCTCAAAGAGATGCTAAAGCCGCTCTTCGTTGGATTGTAGCTCATTCTGGCTCGTATAACATAAATACAGACTTTATTACCGTAGGGGGAGCATCTGCTGGAGCTATTACTACAATTGCACTTGGCATTTCAAATCAAGGAGATTTTAGAGATGAGATTACTCTTAATGATGATCCCACGCTATCTACTACCCACCTAAATGAATCTTATGAAGTACAGAGTTTGATTTATTTCTGGGGTTCGAATATAAAGCTAGACGTTTTTGAAGCCGTCTATGGGCTGAACCAATACGATAGGTATGATGCGGGAGATCCGGAATTGTTTATGGGCCATGGTACTGCACAAGACCTTCTTACGCCCTATGCTGAGGCTCTTGAGCTCCAAAGCATCTACGACTCTTTGGGTGTTCATAACGAACTAGCCACCCTTGTGAAGCCAAACGGAACACCCGCTGGACACGGAGCATGGAACGGCATGTTTGACGGGAAAGGGCTGTTTAAATTATCTTTTGATTTTTTAGTCGAAAGGCAAAACATCATGGTCGAATAAACCCAGAAAACAAAGAGCA
>PXYR01000054.1 GCA_003023665.1 Bacteroidota bacterium | reverse complement strand
ATGATGAAGTTGAGTTTGAACTGCAAGAAGGAAAGAAAGGATTAAACGCTGTTAACGTCAGCGCACTATAATTTAGATTTCGAGTAATTAAAAGCCCCGCTTACGAGTGGGGCTTTTTTGTAAGCGGATTTTTTTCAAAATTGGATTTTTTTCGCATTTAGTATTTTTGTACCATGCGAATCAAGAAGCACTATTTCATAACACTTGGATTGGTCTTGGGCTTATTATTGGCGAACCAAGTGTTCATCCAATTCTCATTATTGAATGCCCAGCAAGATTCTCGAATTATCAATTTAGCAGGAAAGCAGAGGCTGAATACTCAGAAAATGTTTACTGCTTTAGTCGAAGAGGATTTGAACATAGATGCCTTTTCCGAGTCTTTAGACACGTTTCTTGTTGCACATGAAGAGTTAACTCTCAGATCGGCGGGTAAGAAATGGTATCAAACGAGTTATGATATTTCTGCGCTTGATCAAATTACTTCTTACACCGATACACTTAATGTATTCTTCTCACTTCCTGACAAGGAATTTAAGTCGAGAATTGAGAACGTAGAAAATATTCTCGAGCATATGCTTGTCCTTTCGGACAAAGTGGTGAAGATTATTGAGAATGAACAAGAAGCTATTATTGCAAGATCTCGTGTTTTCGAACTTCTAATTACAATAATATCTGTCCTTGTCATAGGCTATGAAGTATTTGTTGTCATGCTGCCATTAATGACTAGGTTGCGAAGATCACAACAGGATTCCTACGTTAAAAATGAAAAACTTAATCAGTTAATTGGAATGATTGGCCATGACCTGAGAAGTCCACTCCAAAATATAAAGTCTAGAATTCAATTGATTCAGATGAAAACTGCAAAACTCAACCAAAGTCAAGCAGATTTGGAAATTCTCATGGGATCACTCGAGAGCGCAGAACAAATTGTTCAATTGATGCTCGATAAAAACTCGGAACATCAGCCCAAAAGGCAGAATTCTGTTCTTATTAGTCAAATAATAAATGACGTGAAGCGCGATTTATCTCCCTTGATTGTTTCCAATCGTGCAGAAATTTACCTATCGGGCGACGCAGAATTCGAATGGAACCCTACTGAAATTCGATTGGTTTTTCAGAATCTGGTTTCTAATGCCATTAAATATGCCAAAAAGGGAATTCCGGCACAAATTAATATCGTCATCACTGATACATCTTCGCACTTGAATATAACAGTTAGTGATAATGGAATGGGAATATCAGAGGAAACCCAATCTATTATTTTTGATTATCGGTCTAAGGGTACTCTAAAACAGGACAAGGCAAGTTTCGGAATAGGACTCTCTCACTGCAAAGAAATTGTTACCGATCTTGGTGGAAGCATTTGGGTGAAAAGCGAACCGGATAAAGGTTCTGAATTTCATCTAGAATTCCCAAAACAGTAGTTCTAAAATCCTACATCCGTATTATTTGGAGGCTCGCTTTCTATCGTGCTCATTCAATAGAATCTTTCTCAATCGTATACTTTCAGGAGTAACCTCTACGTACTCATCTGAGCCAATATACTCCATTGCTTCTTCCAAGCTGAACTTAATGGGGGTGGCTAAAGCTGTATTATCATCTTTTCCGGCTGCCCGCATATTATTGAGTTGTTTGCTAACACATGGATTGACCACAAGGTCACCTGGCTTATTCTGTTCTCCAATTACTTGTCCACCATAAATTTCATCACCGGGTTCAATAAAGAACTTACCGCGATCTTGTAATTTATCCAAAGAATATGCACTGGCCTTGCCCGCTTCTTTGGCAATTAAAACTCCAGAAATACGACGCTCTAAATCCCCTTTGTAAGGTTGGTATTCCTTTAATCTATGCGCCATTATAGCTTCTCCAGAAGTGGCAGTCAAAACATTGTTTCGTAGCCCCATAATACCACGAGAAGGTATTTCAAACTCAAGTCTTGTCAAATCACTCTTGGGCTCCATTACAAGTAACTCACCTTTTCGTTTAGTCACTAACTCGATAACCTTACCCGCGGTTTCTTCAGGAACGTCTACGGTCAATTCTTCAATGGGCTCATGCTTAACACTATCAATATCCTTGAATATGACTTGAGGCATGCCTAACTGCATCTCATAGCCTTCACGGCGCATGGTTTCAATTAATATCCCTAAATGCAAAATGCCTCTGCCGTGAACTATAAATTGATCTGCTGAACCAGTTTCCTCAACGCGAAGAGCAAGGTTTTTTTCGATTTCTTGGAGTAAGCGTTCACGTATTTTTTGAGAGGTAACGTGCTTTCCTTCTTTTCCAAAAAATGGAGAATTATTAATAGAAAATAACATGCTCATAGTGGGCTTGTCAATCTCCATATGCGCTAAGGCTTGAGGATTTTCTAGGTCGGCAATAGTATCCCCGATTTCGAATCCCTCTATTCCGTTTAAAGCAACAATTTCGCCCGCGCTTGCCTCTGAAATCTTTGTTTTTCCCAAACCCTCAAAAGCCATTAATTCTTTAATACGCACTTTTTTTATACTGCCGTCTCGTAAACAAAGTGAAACAGGCATATTTTCTTTTATATGGCCGCGAGTTACGCGTCCAATAGCAATACGGCCAGTAAACGAACTAAAGTCGAGTGAAGTAATCTGCATTTGTAATGTACCTTCCTTTACTTCTGGTGCAGGAATGACATCTACAATTGTATCCAATAAATGGGTAATGTCTTGGGTTGGTTTTTCCCAACTTGGGCCCATCCACTTTTCTTTTCCCGAACCGTATACTGTTGTAAAGTCCAATTGTTCTTCTGTTGCATCTAGATTAAAGAACAGCTCAAATACCTGATCATGCACCAAATCTGGAGTACAATTCGGTTTATCTACTTTATTGATAACAACTATGGGTACTTTACCTAAAGACAATGCTTTTTGTAGAACAAAACGCGTTTGTGGCATAGGGCCTTCAAATGCGTCTACTAAGAGAATCACACCATCTGCCATATTTAAAACACGTTCAACTTCTCCCCCAAAGTCACTGTGACCTGGGGTGTCAATGATATTGATTTTAGTGTCTTTCCAATGGATACTAACGTTTTTTGAGAGTATGGTTATCCCCCGCTCACGCTCAAGATCATTATTGTCCAAGAGAAGATCATCAACCTGTTGGTTGTCACGGAACAATTTAGCCGTATGCAGCATATTATCAACCAGAGTTGTTTTACCGTGGTCTACGTGTGCAATAATTGCTATGTTTCTCAGATTCATGAGCGCTTTATTTTTTCGCTGCAAAAGTAGGCTCTTTTCTCCCCGTAGACTAACTTATTAGTAAGCAGTTTTACTAATCTAAACCCCTTACTTATGAAACTCAACCCTTATTTGGGGCCACGCCTGTGGCGCCTAGCACTTTTTATGGCCTGTTTCTTGGCTATTAAAACTCAGTTAAATGCTAAAAATCAATTAGTTATGATTGATTCCGTTGGTAATTTCCCGTTTTCCACAATCCGATTCCAATGGGCCTTTGATTTAGATTCGATTGGCGGAGTTCACAATGAATTTCTTCTCGTTCGAGATACTTTAGGAGGTAATGACGGCATTATTACCAATTGTGGATTTCAAAATAGCGCTGGTTTTTATCATACCGCTGGATCTACTGAGCCGAGTTCAAAATTATTTTTAGGCCCTTTTGACGTGCGTGGAATGGATTCCATAGCTTTTGCGATGCATATTGCAGCACAAGGCATACTTGAACACTCTGATTATGTGGGTATCTATGTTTCACTTAATGGAGGAAAAGACTATTATCCCCAGCTTAAACTCAGAGGTTCAAAGAGCGGCACAAAGATGAAAGGCTGGAGGCATGGTGAAGGCATTCATTATATGAAGGATTTTAGATGGGCAACACGCAGTTCCAGCATATATGGACATGTAAATCCATCAACCAAAGACACTATTAGCGGAATCAGCGCAATCTCAATACTAGATATTCCAAAGACCTCTCAGCTCATGATTAAGATTGAGCTAAAATCATCCACTAAAGTTGGGGAAGCATATAGTATTGATAATCTCTCTATTTCCTCTCGAATAAAAGAGCCAAATGGATTCAAGCTGAATCAGGATACTACATATGCTATATCTACATCCGGCACCTTCATCTGTTCAGATACACTCAAAGGTCTTTATATAAATGTTGGAGAGGATACAGTGATTTTAGACGGGAATCCTTGGTTGGAAGAGACTATACATATAGCATCCGGTGTGGTTCTGGGTAGTTTAAGGTCTCGTATGGGGGAAGGAACCATAGGCGGTAATGCTTTTGCAGGTGTTCAAAATAAAACCCAGACGCTTACAGATACGGGTTACCATTTTATAGGCTTTCCTGGTTTCTTTTCTTCGATTGACACCTTGAAAAATTGTTGGGTGTATGATGCTGAAGTAGGCTATTGGGATATTCCACAGCATCACTATTCAGGTACAGATTCGGCATTTTCTATGGGTCGGGTAATCTATTTAGAGGAAAGTCAAGTTCCAATGACACTGGAGGGTACAATAACTTCGGCAGAGAGAAGCATGTCCTTGTCGTGGGCAGATACCTGTTTAGACGGAACTACACCCTTTGGAGGTTGGAATCTAGTTGCAAATACAACCGGTAGAAAGCTGAACTGGAATCAACTCGTAGAAGCACGTCTATTAGACTCCATGGACTACACCGTATATACTTGGGAAAACGGAGATTATGTTGGCTTTAATCCCTATTCTGGAAGCACCGGTGGGGATGCCTTCATTGCACCTAATGAGTGTTTTTGGATTCGCCTATCAAATTTAAGTAAACCGCTATCTCCTCAATCGTTGGAGTTGAGCCGAGGCTCAGGTGCATTTAAAAATTGGAAGCCCATCATTTCTCAGGCTTCAATTCAAGCAGATACTGTTCATTTTGAATGGATTACTTCGGGTGCCTATGGGGCGGCGTATAAGGCATCCCTATTTATAGATAGTGCTTATAAAAATACCTTTATGCCGTGTTGTGACCAATTATACTTAGGCGGTCCATTGGTCCCTCAAATTGCTCTGATCAAGGGTAAAACACCTCTATTAATTTCACATACCCCAAAGAGCACGTATTACCCCATATATTTAGTGGGCGAGGGGATTTTGAACGCCTACGGTGCACCTGGTTGGTTTT
Source organism: Bacteroidota bacterium (assembly GCA_003023665.1). Classification (GTDB taxonomy): domain Bacteria; phylum Bacteroidota; class Bacteroidia; order Flavobacteriales; family Schleiferiaceae; genus UBA10364. The sequence continues at coordinate 5,897 of PXYR01000054.1, read as the reverse complement.
TTTTAGCACCTCATATCTATCCAGGTAATCAACCACTATGTGTTTCCGGGGAGGGGCCTCATAAGGTGTATTGGCTGGGTGCGGATCATCCGGATATTTCTGATGGTCAAAATAACTTTAATGAGACGGAAGTATTAAGACTACCAGAAAGGGTGAATACACAGGATACAGCAGCTTTTAAAAGTTATTTTGACTTATTGGGAAGACCAATAAATGGACAGCAACCCATAGAGCTTCGCAAGGAAGGACGAAAATGGCGTAAGGTTATTAAGGTCAAGTAATGCGTTTTTACTAAGTTGCACGCTTATTCTGCACGTAAATGTATAGTACTCCTTGGATGAGTGATATTGTTGTTGGGACCATGCGTTGGGGCATATGGGATGCCAATTACAATACCTCGGATTATCAAAGAATGATTGAGAAAAGCCTGGAATTAGGCTTTACTACATTTGACCATGCTGACATTTATGGAGATCATACTACTGAAGCAGGATTTGGTGAGGTGTTAAAAGTTCAGCCGGCTCTAAGGGAGCAATTGGAAATTGTCACCAAGTGCGGAATACTGCGTGTATGCGAGCAAAAGCCAAATCACTATATCAAGGCTTATGACAGTTCAAAAGAACATATTTTAAGAAGTGCAGAAGATAGCCTGAGAAACTTGAAAACAGATTATATCGATGTACTGCTCATTCATCGCCCCGATTTTTTGATGAATCCAGACGAAGTCGGCGAGGCCTTTGAACTACTTTACCGCAGTGGTAAGGTGCGCAGTTTTGGAGTAAGTAATTTTACATCAAGTCAAGTAGAATTGTTAAGTAGCGCTGTTCCTATAGGTGTGCATCAATTGGAAATATCTGCCAATGCTCTGCAGGCATTTTCAGACGGAACATTGGACCAATGCCTAAAGGAGGGGATTGTTCCAATGGCTTGGTCACCACTTGGAGGAGGGGTTAATTTTGCAGCTTCACTAAATGAAGAATTGAATAAGTGGGCGAATCATTTCTCTACCACTTCGCAGGTTGTAGCTCTAGCATGGCTCATGCAACATCCTGCGGGTATATTACCTGTCATTGGAACAACTAAAGAAGAAAACTTAGAAAAAGCCAAAGATGCGCTTAGCATCTCTTTGGATAGACAACAGTGGTATAGCATTTACCAAGCTTCCACGGGTTCGAGAATACCATAATTATGGATGTACAGGAGAATTTAGCGCTGAGCGCTGCGAATTATGAAAATTATGTAGGTCTGAAATTTCAGCTTTACAATAGCCTTTTTTTAACGCTTCCCTTGGATGGAATTCGCAATACGGGAATGTTTATTCCCATCTTGAATGAATATTGTTTGAATAGATTAGCTGAAGGGCACAGTCCTAAAGATATCATTGAACAGTTCTTTGATGAATTCAAAGAGGGAGAAAGCAGGGAAGAGCGCAATAACTTCTTATTTAAGGTGCTTCAATATGTGGAACGTCAGGTTGTATTAGTAGATGCTTTAGAAGATGCAGCCTACAGCTCTCTTCATAATCTCAGTGGTAAAGGTTCGTTGAGTGAACTCATGATGCGCACAGAACGCACAGGAAACCTAGATGAGCTTAAGAATCAATTACAAGAATTTTCTATTCGTCCTGTATTAACTGCGCATCCTACCCAGTTTTATCCGGGACGCGTTTTGGCTATAATAACAGATTTGACGGAGGCAATTAAAGAAAATGACCTCAGTTCGATTCGCATGTATCTCAAGCAGCTTGGAAAAACACCATTTTTTCAAAAGAAGAAACCGTCGCCCTATGATGAGGCTATAAACCTTATATGGTATCTGCAAAATGTATTCTATAAGAGTGCGGGCGATATTACTGCTGAAATGCGTAGAAGCCTTCCGGATTGGGACGGTACTTTAAATTTGATTAATCTTGGCTTTTGGCCGGGAGGTGACCGTGATGGCAATCCTTTTGTGAGCGTAGAAATCACTAAAAATGTTGCCGATCGTTTGCGCGGAGTTCTTCTTCAGTGTTATTACCAAGATTTACGGAGCTTAAAGCGTAGAATTTCTTTTGAGGGAGTTTACGAAGACTTAATGGCTATTGAAAAAAAGGTCTTGCGTTGTATTCGTCATCAGGAGGATTGGGATTTTATTTCTTTTCGCGAAGCTTTGAGAGGGGTTAGAAAAGATTTAATTGAAAAGCATGACGGTATTTTTGTGGAATTAGTAGAAGAACTACTTGATAGAGTTGCTCTTTTTGGTTCCCACTTTGCAAGTCTTGATGTTCGACAAGATAGTCGTGAAATTAAGCGTGCTTTTGATGCATTGATTCAACAGATGGGACTTAAGGAGCCAACTTCTCCAGATGAGTTATTTACAATGGATGCCCATTGGGACGGCACACTTACCGGGGATGATAGGGTAGATGATACGCTTCAAAGTTTTAAAACAATAAGGGCTATTCAAGCATCTAACGGCCCGAAAGGTGCTCATAGGTACATTATTTCAAATTGTAGGGGAGCCATGGATGTGGCAAGAGTATTTGCTCTAGCACGGTGGACTGCGTTTGGCGAAGAAAAGGTAAGTGTTGATGTTATACCATTATTTGAAACTATTGACGATCTAGTTGGGGCAGGTGCTTCCATGAACACCTTGTATTCTGATAGCAACTACAGAGCGCATCTTCTTCAACGTGGGAATAAGCAGACAATCATGCTTGGATTTTCTGACGGAACAAAGGACGGCGGTTATATGTCTGCCAATTGGAACATCTACCGGGCCAAAGAAAATTTAACTCGAATATCTAAGCAGAATGATATTGACGTATTGTTTTTTGACGGTCGTGGTGGACCTCCTGCGCGCGGAGGAGGCAATACGCACAACTTCTATGCTTCTTTAGGAAAGAATATTGCTTCATCAGAGATTCAATTGACCGTTCAAGGTCAAACCATATCGAGCAATTTTGGAACACCTGAAAGTGCACAATTCAACATGGAACAACTCATTACTGCAGGATTGGAGAATCTACTTTTAGAAGATGACGGGAAGGTGCTGCAACCAAATGAGCGCAAGCTTTTAGAACAATTGAGTGAAATTAGTTTAAAGTGCTACATGGAACTAAAAGAGAATCCATTATTCACAGAATTTCTAGAAGAAATGAGTCCGCTCAAGTACTACGGGATGGCTAATATAGGTTCTCGTCCATCAAAGCGTGGGAAAACAAAGAAGCTAGAATTGGATGATTTAAGGGCAATACCTTTTGTTGGCGCATGGTCACAATTAAAAATGAATATTCCTGGATTTTATGGGTTGGGCAGGGCATTAGAACAAATTACTTCAGAGGGTAAACTTCACGAATTGCAATCGTTGTATAAGAAGTCGAAATTTTTTAGAACGCTCATAGAAAACTCCATGCAGAGTATGTGTAAGACCTTCTTTCCTCTAACTTCCTATATGGCGGTTGACCCGAAATTTGGTTCTTTTTGGTCATCTATGAATGAAGAATTTGAACGCACGCAAGAGTGGGTGCTGAAAATCAGCGGTCAGCCAGAATTATTGAGTAATAATCCTGGTATTAAAGCGTCAATAGCCCTGCGTGAAAACATTGTCCTTTCTTTACTTGTGATCCAGCAATATGCGCTAATTTCTTTACGTGAAGAAGACCTAAGTGAAAAGCAGAAAACAATTCTTGAAAAGCTCGTGATTAGGTCATTATATGGAAATATAAATGCTTCTAGAAATAGTGCTTAATTGAAGAATTCGATTCATTAAAATGAAGAGGCCCCATTCGGGGCCTCTTTCAGTTAATTTTCTGTTCTTTTTCTAATATCATAACGCCATCCGGCGTAAAGCTGTCTTCCCATGATTGGGCCCCAAACTATAGATGCGTCAAAAACGCCGTCAAAAGGCAAATCGCCTCCAACAATTGGATTTAATTGCCTCACATTTAATAGGTTTTGAATGCCTATATAAAACTGGCTATTTTTCCTGCTTTCTTTACTAATCTGAAGGTTTAACATGGTAAATGCTGGACTGCGTTTTTCATAGCCAATGGAAGGTAATCTTTGCGAACTATTATAAGTTCCATTTAATTCAAAACCAATGCCTTTACGGCTAGAATAGCTTGTTCCCAAATAGATGAGGTGGGGGACAAAAAGTATGGCTTCCTCGAGATTAGGCGAATAATCATTTATGGTTGACACATCAACCTGCTGCACATTTTGGAAGCGGTAGGCTATTTTGAATAAGGTTCTATGGATTAATTCATACTGACCACCAAACTGCAAACTAGTGGATTCAGGGGAAGCTCCGTTTGCATATCCATAATAGTATGTGGCCAAATCCGTCTGTTCGTCAAAATCAAAGACTACTTTATTCCAAAATTGAGTTTGATAAGCATCAAAATACAATTGAAGTTCTTTGTAAAACACATCTTTAGTAAACACTACGCTTTGTCCAATTGTAATGGCATCTTCAATGGGTAATGGAATTCGATTTTCAGTTGAACCAATAAAATTAAAGTCCCGATTATTGGCCATGTAGCCCATATACTCTGCCCCTACGGTGGCAACGCGGTAGGAGTAGCTCAATTGTGATCTAAATGACCATGGGCCTTTAGCGTATTTGATGTGTACTCTTGGAACTGGATAAAATCCATTTTCCCCGCTCTCAAAATCTTGGAGGTAATCTATACGTTGACCAAAAATTGCACTTAATCCTTGACCATCAGGAGAAGAAACAAAACTGTATTCGGCGTAAGCACCGGTAGTAAGTATGTTGTAATCACCATCTAATCCCCAAATATCTTGGCTAAGATTGCGCCAATTCGCATCTATTCCTGCTTTAAGTGTGTGTCTAGTATCATAGATATTGTCTTGAACAATTAGATTGCCATACACATTTTGCTCTTGGGCGTTGAATATCCTATTGCCAAAATCACTATCTAAAGTTTGATAATTGGCTGATAATTGGGTTCCAATACTTCTATTAATGCCCTTATCTAAAAAGTAACCTCTTTTAGCCCACAATTCATATCTATTGGTTGCAAGTTCATGCGTCCAGATTGGAACCAAAGTTTCATACCCATATAAACTGCTCCCGCCAATGTTTCTTATCCAACTTGCCTTGACCCCATATTGAGCTTCACTCTTTTTCCCAATTTGTTTCCAAGCGTTTTGAATGAAGAAGTGATTGGAAAGGGGAGCGTCTAAATATCCGTCTTCATTGCCGTCCCAACGGAATAACTGCTGCCGCCCGTGCACCATCAAATTTGACGACCACGTTTCGCCCTGGTGCCAAGTATGAACCGCATTTTGCTCAAATCTTCCTGGTCCCGCAAATAAATTAAAGTGAGATTTCTGCTGCGTGTAACTCGGACGTAATTGGTAATTGATCTGCCCACTCATGGCTCCTGCGCCGTTTACAACACTCCCTGGTCCTTTTGAAAGTTGAATACTTTGAATCCAAGCGCCAGGAATTAAAGCAAGACCTAACACGCTGGACAGTCCGCCCATGGTTCGAAGGTTCCCACGCGTATATAAAGCGTAGGGACCCTCTAAACCGAGTAATTTTATTTGTCTTGTTCCGGTTACAGCATCCGTAAAGGAAGCAGAAATGGACGCATTAGTCTCAAAACTTTCGCTAAGATCACAGCAAGCTGCCTTGCGAAGTTCAACTTCTGAAATGAGTTCTTTACTCAAAATAGACTTACTGGAAAGACTTACTCCGGGATCGCGTTGGACATCCACCTCATTCAAGGTTTCAAACAGTTCAATATTGGACGTGTCTACCTGGCTATAAAGGGTAATAGGGATTAGCCCAATTAGGGCAAATCTCAATAATATAGTTTTCATTACCCTATTTTTTTTCCTGAGTGCAAAGTGCTTCGCCAAGACCATGTTTACTACGTAAATCAGAAT